>DASRRN010000350.1:0-4469 GCA_035695685.1 Acidobacteriaceae bacterium
TTGCCGGCGACGGCGATGAGTGTCCGGTTCTGGAAAGTAAAAACATCTGAACTTGCCGAACCCAGGTCGAGATCCTGAGCATTCAAATACTGCCAATTCGAGGGGGTAAATGAATCCAAGAGCCGGGTCACTTTCGGGGCGAGCTTCAGCACTGTCTCGCCAAAGTCACCAGCTGCCGGGTCATACAAGCCGTCGGCCGTTTGCGTAATGACGGTACCGTCAGGACCCTTCGTGACCCCGCCCCGCCCCCAGGGGCCCGCATACTTCGTGCCACTGGTATAGAAGCGCGTCAGTTTGGGGTCAGCAAGATCGCTCACATCCATCGCTGAGACACTGCCGGGGACTACGGGAGACTTCGCACCTTTCACTGCTGGTAGCTGCCCACAACCGCGCCCGCTGGTGGTGTAAACGACGTTGTCGATCAGGTTCAGGCTCCAGGCCCGGGCAAACGGTTCGACCATGTTGGCGGGCTTCATGCGGTCCGCACCGTCGCTCAAATTAAGGGCGCGCAACTTACCGTCACTGGTGATCAGAAAAATGATTCCATTCTGCCTGTCGATCACCGGGGTATCGTTCACTGTGTTCGAGCACAGCCAAGTGGCCGGCCACATCGGCGTGGCCGCGTTGACGAATGACTTCTGCCAGAAAACTTTTCCTGTATCTGCGTCGAGCGCGAAAACGGTGTCATTGGCGCCGAGCAGGAAAACCAGATTTCTGGAGCCTTGCGCTGTGCTCACGCCCTCCACCACCAACGGCGCGGTCAGTGTAGAAAGAACTATAGCCTGGCGCGGCGTGCTCAGTTGCGTGCTCCACAGCAGCTTGAGCCCCGTGACGTTGTCCTTGCTAAGCGAAGATTCACCCCTGTTCCAGCCGGAGTGTTCCTGGTCGTAGCCCCAGGTGGTCCAATCGCGGGGTAAGGTCTGTAGTGCCGGGCTGACTTCACACAAGAGAAAAAACACGAGTAGCAGCGATGGAAACAGAATGGGAGCGTGCGTCGGCCAAAAGTTCCGACGATAGAGCCGATTGCGCGGCATATGTCTTTCCGGAAGATAAATAGTCCGGGGGAGATACACCTGTCAATCCGGTTTCAGGCTGAAGTGCTTTTGCCGAAGCTCTCGACGGCCTTCGTCATGCCGGCCATACCTGCGGTAAGATCCTCGGCATTCATGGCCGGGCGGACGCTGAGACGGGCGTTAAATGCGAGGAACCATGGCTCGGCAATTCCCGGTAACTGCGACGAATCTTTCATGTCGAAGAATATGAATCCGGTTCGCATTCCATCGTCTTCAGCAAAATAGGCAGCCTCAGGCTTTAAGTCGGCCAGGATGCGCTGGATTGTAGATCCCAGGGCGCCATTACGAGCTGCTGCGTTCCCGGCCTCTACCGGGATGGAAACGGTCATGATCATGCGCATGATTTACCCCTCCGAGGGCTCGACGGAGTATACGCCTTATAAATCATTTACTCTTACTGGTCTGGCCTGAAGCCGAGATCGTGACAGGCAAGTGACCCGGAGAGTGTATGGATCGTCGCGATTTTCTTAAGACAGGCAGCGCTGCTGCGGCAAGCACGCTGGTGCCTGAGGAATTCAGCAAAAATAGCCCCGGTGCAGAGACCGCGTCCGCGCATGCGGGCCGCATCATCCTGCCCATCAATCGCAATTGGCGCTATAGCGCAACCAACAGCGAAGCAGCACGCAGCAAGGACTTTGACGACTCGAGATTCGACGTTGTGGTCATCCCGCACACCAATGTCCGGCTGCCGTGGCACAGCTTCGACGACAAGTCGTACGAATTTATCTCTATTTACCGGCGCCGTTTCAAGCTTCCCGAGGCGGCCCGCGGCAAACGCATCTTTGTCGACTTTGAAGCAGTGATGACCGCCTCAACGGTGTGGATCAACGGGACCCGCGTGGGCGAATACCTTGGCGGCTACACACCGTTCTCATTCGAGCTGACGCCGCACATCGATTTCGCCGGAGAGAATCTACTCGCGGTCGAGGTGGACTCAACCGAGCGCGCCGACATTCCGCCTTTCGGCTACCAGATTGACTACCTCACCTTCGGCGGCATTTACCGCGAAGTTTCGCTGCGTATCGTTCCTCGAAATTTTATTGAGAATATCTTCGCCCAACCAAAAGACGTGCTGAGCGGCGCGCCGGCAATGGATGTCCACTGTTACCTGCAGATTTCTGAGGCGCCAAAGGAACCGCTCACGCTGGCGGTGGAATTGCTCGACGGAGACAAAGTCGTTGCCCAGGGAACAGAGCGGATAACGGCCGCAACACCGGGCGACGAGCCGGTCGAGCACACGGTTCGTCTGGACAAGCTGGCAGGAATCCAGCTCTGGGACTTAAAGAATCCCAAGCTCTATTACACCCGGGTGGCCCTGCAGCAGGGCCGGGTCGTGCTCGATCAGGACAGCCGCCGCTGCGGCTTCCGCGAGGCTGTGTTCACCAAGGAAGGCTTCCATCTAAACGGCAAGGTCATCAAGCTGCGCGGCCTTGACCGCCACCAGATATTCCCCTTCGTGGGACAAGCGATGCCTGCCCGGGTACAGCGTCGCGATGCCCAGATTTTGCGCGAGACGCTGCGCTGCAACATCGTCCGCACCTCGCACTATCCGCAGTCGCGGCATTTTCTCGACGCCTGCGATGAGCTCGGTCTGCTGGTGCTGGAAGAGATTCCCGGTTGGCAGCACATCGGGCCGCTTCCGTGGCAGGATATTTCGGTGGATAACGTCGGCCGCATGGTTCGCCGTGACTGGAATCGTCCGTCGGTCATACTTTGGGCGGTGCGTATCAACGAGTCACCCGACAACCACGAGTTCTACACGCGCACCAACACGCTGGCGCACAAACTTGATCCCAGCCGTCCCACTTGCGGCATTCGCAACTTTCGCGCCTCTGAATTGCTGGAAGACGTTTTCACTATGAATGACTTTGAGTTTCCACTGCAGCCGCCCAATCACCCGGCATATCTGAACACCGAGTTCGTTGGCCACACCTTCCCGGCCAAATCCATCGACAACATGGAGCGGCTGACCGAACACACCATCCGCCACGCGCGGGTGCACGACCAGCTCGCCTCTGACCCCCAATTCGCGGGCGGTCTCGGCTGGTGCGCGTTCGACTATAACACCCACGCGGATTTCGGTTCCGGGGATCGCATCTGCTATCACGGGGTGGCGGACGTGTTCCGCGAGCGCAAGCCGGCCGGCGGTTTTTACAAATCACAATGCGATCCGGAAGAGGAGGTGGTTCTTGAACCCTCGTTTCATTGGGCGCGCAACGACGAATCCATCGGCTTCACCAAAGCCCTGGTCTGCTCCAACTGCGACAATTTGAAGTTCTACCTGGGGGGCAAACTCATCGCCGACGCGCAGCCCGACCGCCAACAGTTCGCCCATTTGAAATATCCGCCGTTTTTTCCCGACCTGGGCAAACAACCGCTCGACCGGCTCTGGGGCGACCTGCGCATCGACGGTTACATCGCCGGCAAGCAGGTAATCTCCCGCAACTTCTCAGGAAGAGGTGTCGACCAGAAGTTCAGCTTGCTGGCGGACGATACCTCACTGGTCGCCGACGGGGCGGACACGACACGGGTGGTCCTTCGGGTCACCGACGAGTTCGATAATATTCGTCCCTATGCTGGAGATCCTATTGTCTTTACGCTTGAAGGGCCGGCTGAACTCATCGGCGACAATCCCTTTAGCCTGGTGGGAGGCACGGGTGCGGTGTGGATCAGATCACGACAGGAGCCCGGAACCGTGCAGCTGATTGCCAGGCACCCGCGGCTGGGCGAACAGCGAGTGGCTTTCATGCTCACAGCCACGGAACCAGAACGAGCGTAGCTCCCCTGCATTCACGTATCCCACGAAAGTGGCGACCGGAGACCTGACTTGCCTGGGAAAAATGCCGATAGGCACTGGGGGGATAGACCCTGCGCCGAAACGGCTATCTTGTCCTGATGTCTATGCTTGGCCTACTTTTCGGCCGGGCTATTTCGGCTGGCCAGCAAGGGCGGGCCGAGCAGGAGCCGTTGCCTACCCTCACCAGGGTGCACGACGTCCACAACCTGACGATCGAAGAGGCGGCACGGCACTATCCCGTCCACCTGAAGACGGTGATCACCTACTACGACCTGAACGCCGATCCCCGGCATCCGGTGTTTTTCACCTCGGACGCTTCCGGCGCGATCTTTGTATCCATGGGCGCGCTTCCCTTTCATGCCGGCGATCTGGTGGAAATAACGGGCGTAAGTGCCGCAGGAGATTATGCTCCCATCGTTAAAGGCACAGAAGCGCATGTGATTGGGAAGGCGCCTTTGCCTTCGACAGCGCCGAGAGAGAGCTTGACCGAGTTGCTGACCGGCGCGGAGGACGGCCAATGGGTGGAAGTCGAGGGCCTGGTGCATGCGGTCCGGGAGTCTGGTGAGAACATCAGTTTGCATCTTGCTCTGAGCGATGGC
>DASRRN010000351.1:0-5156 GCA_035695685.1 Acidobacteriaceae bacterium
GTCCTGATTTGGAAGAGCTGGCCGGCCAGCGCGGTGTGGGCGTTGGGTACGATTGTCGGCATTAACCTGTTGATGAGCGGCTTCACCCGCCTGATGTACTCCCGGGCACTGCGTGCATCATGACCCTGACCGATACTGAGAAGGCTGCTGCGGCTCGCAAGAGCCTGGAATATGTCAAGGATGGAATGGTGGTCGGGCTGGGCACCGGATCGACCGCAACCTTTGCCATCCAGTTTCTCGGGGAACAGGTCCGCGACGGACTGAAGATTCGCGGCATCCCCACCTCGCGGGCCAGTGGCGAGTTGGCGCGCTCGCTGAACATTCCCCTCACCAGCTTCGATGAAGTCGCGTACACCGACGTGACTATCGACGGCGCCGACGAAGTTGCTCCAGGCCTGGCATTGATCAAGGGCGGCGGAGGCGCGTTGCTGCACGAAAAAATCGTGGCCGCTTCTTCGCACCGCCTGGTGATCGTGGCCGATGAGCATAAAATCGTCCAGCGGCTTGGCCGCTTCCCGTTGCCAGTCGAGGTAATCCCTTTCTCTGCCTCGCCGGTCAAGAGACAGCTGGAAAAGATGGGGGCGAAGCCGGTGTTGCGTTCCGGGCACGATGGCTTGCCGTACATCACCGACGAGGGCAACTACATCTTCGACTGCCACTACGGAGAAATTCTGGATCCACCTGCCGTAGCCCACGACATCAAGAGCATCACCGGGGTGGTCGAGCACGGGCTCTTTCTCGGGTTAGCCTCAGTCGCGGTTATCGCTGGTCCCCAGGGCGCGCGGGTCATCGACGCATAGGAGGACGGCTTTAAAAAACGAGCTTCAGCGACAACTGGGCGATACGTGGATCGTTGGTGATGTCGGCGTTCTGCGGAGTCGTGCTGGTGATCTGGCCGAACGTCGAGTTGTTGGTTGAGTTCGGATCTCCAAAGTTCGTGTGGTTCAACAGGTTGAAATACTCTGCACGAAACTGCAGGTAAGTCCGCTCGCTGAACGAAAACTTTCGTGCCAGGCTGGCATCCCAGTCCGCATACTGTGGGCCAACCAGGGAGCCTTTCTGGAAGGTTCCAAAAGTCCCCGCGGCGGTTGGATTTACGAAGCTGGCAGGATTCAAGTAAGACTTGCAATGGGTTCCGGATGCGCAGGCAGAGCCCCCATACGCAGTTCCTACCTGGATTGCACGGTCACGCTGCTGTCCTGAACCGGAGACATTGGATGAGCTGGATACGATGGTCAGCGGATCGCCGCTGCGGAACACGAAGAGCCCCGCCGTCTCCCATCCATTGATCACATAGCGTAGCGCCGCCGGCGCTCCCTCCACGACTTTGGGCACGGTGTAGACGTAAGACAGCGAAACGACGTTCCTGTGATCGAAGTCCGATGGGCCGTAGTCAAGCGCTTTGAAATTGGGAGCCCAGATGGGATAGACATAGGAATTACCAGCTCCAATCGAAGTGGCCGCCGCATTGAACGGCAAATTGTCCAGCGCCTTCGACCACGTGTAGTTGAACAGCAACGTCAGTCCATAGCGCACACGTTGCTCGGCGGAGAACTGCAGCGAATTGTAGTTTGTGTTGCCGCCTGTATTGGCTGAGGTGATGGTCGAGGTGAAGCAGCTATTGTTTGCCGAGCAGCCTGGCTGATTGTAGATGCGCGGCCCGTTGACGAAGGGCCCCTCGGAAACCGGGACGAACGGATTCAATTCCATGGGCAGCCACTCGTGACTGCTGTGCTCCGCCACATAGGCGATCCGGGTGGAAAGGCTGCTGGTCCACTGCTGCTCCATAGCCAGGTTCCAGTCGTAGGTGAGCGGATCATGGAAGCCGTTAAATGGGTCGTAAGTCAGGAAACCTTGCGGGGGAATCGCGGCCGTCGCCGGAGGTGGCTGCGGCGCCGGAAAAGGATTGGGCGTTCCGTAGCTTCCGTAGGGATCGGCAAAGCTGATCTTTGCCCCTCCCGCATTGGTGACATCAACGTTGGTGATGAAGGGTGAGGTGTTGGTGTAGATGTTGAACAAAGTGCTGTTGATGCGGCTGTCGAAGAACATGCCCGCACCCCCACGCAGGCTCGCCTTGCCGTTGCCGAAAACATCCCAGGCAAAGCCAATTCTGGGCATGAAGTGATCGAAGGCCGAACTCACTCCGTTCGCGTTAAAGGCTTTGTCGCCGGCAAACTGGAGGCCGGCTGGAGCCAGGGGAAACACGGCCGAATGCGTACCCGATGCCCACAGGGCCGGGAAGAAGCTCCCCATTCGTCCCGCAATCTCGCGCCACGGAACAAACGGCTCGTAACGCAAGCCGTAATCCAGGGTCAGCCGTGGTGTGGCCTTCCAGCTATCCTGAACGTAAGCGCCATTAAACTTGATCCGGGCATTGAAGAATTGGCCCGACGCTTGGGAAAATTCCTCGACGTACCCAAACAGGAAGCTGGCGATCGCGTCATTGGTGTTGTTCGCATTGAACGTAAAGTTCCCCGGCTGCCGGTAAAGGTTGTTGACATCCACTTTGCTGACTTCGCCGTGGTAACCGAAGGAGATGTTGTGCTTGCCCCGCAAAATGTGTACGTCATCCGTAAGGGTGTAGTTGGCTCGGCGAAAGAAGCCTTGCGGATTGTCTCCAATGCTGAAGTATCCCGTCGCGGCGATTGAATTGATCTGCTTGAAAGCCGGCTGCCAAATATTAACTCCCAGGTCGGCCAAATCCACGCTGCCCGCCAGCGGACCACGGCTCGCATTGTCAATCTGATAACTCAGGATGAAGTTATTCAGGATGTGATCGTTAAAAGTATGCGTCTCCGAGATCAGGGAATTGTAGTAGTTGATCTGTGCGTAGTCGGCATAGGTCAGTAGGTCTTTCAGGTTGAGCACACCGTCGAGCGAATAAGCATCGGAGAAATACCGCACGGTAAGCCTGTCTTTGGGACTGAGCTCCTGGTCGAACCGGGCGGTCAGCTCGGCCAGATCGTAGAAGGAAGGCTTCTGGAAGCTGATGCTGCCGTTGGCATTTAGCTGTGAGGGCGAAGGCAGGTAGTTTAACAACGCCAAAGAAACAGGACTGTACGCAGCTGTATTGACCGTAGTGGTAAACGTAGACCCGTTCGGAGTGCAGGACAAGATTGCCGATGGCATCAACGGATTTTGGAGACAGGCCTTCTCATTGGCAAACGTGCCCGCAAGCTGCGCAGCCGTGGGCAGCGTCGCCGCAGTCGCACTGGTGGCTACTTCGTGGTTGATGGTCTTCTGGTATCCCACAAAGAAGAACGATTTGTCGCTGTGAAAAAGGTGCGGTATGCTGACCGGCCCGCCCACCGTACCGCCAAACTGGTTCCGCTTCAGCGGGTCCACCGTCTTCACCCCATTCACGTAGCTGAAATAATTCGCGGCGTTGAAGACCCGGTTGCGCACAAATTCAAACAGATCGCCATGATATTGGTTGGTTCCACTCTTGGTGATGATGTTGACCACCCCGCCGGCGTTTTGCCCATACTCAGCTGCGTAGTTGCTCGTCTGGACGCTGAATTCCTGCACTGCATCGGGCATGGGGAACGGAGCATTGACGTTGGTGTACTCATCCACGTTGTTGCCTCCGTCGAGCATGTAGTTCATCTGCCCCACGCGTGTGCCGTTGGCTGAAATCGTGAACGTCACGGGAAAAGTTTTGGTAGATCCCTGGTCCGCCTGGGCGTGGGGGGCGAAGGTTACCCCTGCAACCAAAGCCGTAAGAGCGGCGGCGTTACGGCCGTTCAGCGGTAAGTTATTCACCTGGGAAGTACCGATCACCTGCTCCAGAGTTCCCGTAGTCAGGTCAACCTGGGCGGATTGCGCGCTCACGGTAACGGTCTCGGTCGTGCTGCCTGCCTGGAGAATGATGTTGGCCGTCAGCGCCGCGTCGGCGCGGACCTGCAGGCCCTGCTCCGAGTAAGTCTGAAAACCCGCATGGTTGACGGACAGGTTGTAGGCGGACGGCGCGATGGAGGGGAAAACGTAGGTGCCTTCCGGGGTGGTGGTGGTCCGTAACACCAGGCCGGTGCTAGTCTGGGTTGCCGTCACCGCCGCGTCGGGAACCACGGCGCCGGTGGGATCGGTCACCCGCCCGCTGATAGTTCCGTACCCTTGAGCGAACGCATCGCCCGGTCCACACACGAATCCCGCCCAAACGAACAGCAGACTGCAGGCAAGCTTGGAAAGAGCTTTCACATCGGCCTCCTCACGTTTTCGTACCTGTCTCAGCTCGAGCCGCCCATCTTTACCGTCCGTGGGCGCAACGGGCCGAGCCGCATTGTGGGTCGATCAGGTTTGTAGTGAGGGGGATAGAGGTAAGGCTAGACAGATACCGTCCCTGACCGTCAGATATCAGGCGGATGTGCTTTATTTTGCTTGGCTTAGACAGCTAAGCTGTAAACCGCGGAGGGCCTGCGAAGGGCGCAGATTTTTATTCTGTCGATACTGCCAGGACCCGGGGCGGGCCTGGAGTGTCGTCGGTGACCGTCGTTCCCAGGACGATTTGCAGGTTCTGGTGGGCGGAGTCGAGCTGCGTTACTTTGGCGATGGCCCGCATGAATTCCGGATCGGTGAGGAACTCTCCTGCGGATTGCGTGCCGTAGGTATAAAGTCCGCCGATCACAACCACAACGTGACCGGTTTCCGAGTTGCGGATGCGAGAGATGAGTGCGAAGTCTTCGAGCGCTGGACTGTGGGCGCCTCCCACTCGATTCCGAGGCTGATTTGTGCCCCAGCTCCAGCCGCGTGCCGCTGGATTCGCGGCGTCTCTTATATAGATGAGGTGCTTTTCAGTGTCCAGCGCCAGGCTGAAGCGAAGCTGGTGGGTCAGCCGCAGACTCCATTCGTTATTGAACGCGCCAATCAGGACAACCGCGCCCTCTCTAAGATCGGAGAAGGAACTTACGGTCTCTCTCCGGATAAGGACTTTCTTGCCCTTGGCTTCCAGTTCGCCGACCACCCAGGCGATCGTCACCGTGTCAGGAAAGGGAACTGTTTCGGACGAGGCAGGACGAGGGACGGGAGTGGAAAAATCTCCGCTTCCGTCCGCTGCCGGCAGCGTCGGGGGCCCATTTGGTACATCGCCAACCGCCACCAGCACGGGCCCCGGAGTTTCCAGCACCGGCTTCCAGAACAGCTCCTGCGCGGTCGGTCTA
>DASRRN010000352.1:0-6517 GCA_035695685.1 Acidobacteriaceae bacterium
GTTATGTCCCGGTCCGCTCCGAACCGAGCTGCTTATGAAGTTCCTCAACACAGAACAGAAACGACACCGCAGGCTTGTCCATATTCCCATCGGCCGTTTCGGCGAGGCGGTAGAGATCGCGCGGGCGGCGTTGTTTCTGGCCTCGGACGAGTCATCCTTTGTGACCGGCACGGACTTTTTGGTTGACGGCGGCATCGCCGCTGCATACGTAACTCCTGAGTGATCATGTCCCAGAACAGTGCCGCCAATTTCTCTGCAATTCGGACCATCAGTCCTGTCGATGGCTCTGTCTATGTAGAACGTCCGCTGGCATCGGACGCGGAAATTGAAGCCACGCTGGCAAAAGCAAAGCAATCGAAGCGCGAGTGGAAGCTGGTCCCGATCTCCGAACGTGCTGCTATCTGCAGGCGGGCCGTGGCCTCGCTGGTGGAGCGCGCTACTCGGCTTGGAACCGAGATCACCTGGCAGATGGGGCGACCGATTCGTTACAGCCCTATGGAGATTCGGAACGGCTTTCAGGAGCGGGCGCTCTACATGATCGACGTCGCCCAGGCAGAGCTCGCAGATCGAGAGATTGAGCCGAAGGACAACTTTCGCCGCTTCATCCGCAACGAGCCTGTAGGTGTCGTTCTCGCTCTCATGCCCTGGAACTATCCGTACCTGTGTTCCGGCAATTTAGTCATCCCGGCGATTATGGCGGGCAACAGCGTGATTCTCAAACCTGCGCCGCAAACCCCGCTGAGCGCCGAACGATATGCGGAAGCCTTCACGCAGGCCGGGCTGCCGGACGGTGTTTTTCAGTTCCTGCACCTGGCGAATGATCAAGTAGAACGCATCGTTCGCGATCCACGGATCGACTTTGTTGCGTTCACCGGATCAGTGGCTGGCGGACACAGCATACAGCGCGCGAGGGTAGAGCGCTTTATCGGCACAGGTCTGGAACTGGGCGGGAAAGATCCGGCATACGTCCGCGCGGATGCTTTCCTGGAGCAAACCATCGAGAACCTGGTGGACGGTGTGTTCTTCAATTCGGGGCAGTCGTGTTGTGCGGTCGAAAGGATCTATGTTCATCAGGATGTTTGGGAGAAGTTTCTTGAGGGGTTTGTCGAACTCACCAAAAAGTACGTGTTGGACAATCCTGTAGATCCCGCTACCACTCTAGGCCCTGTGATCAACGAGCGGGCTGCGGCCTCTGTTCGTATAAAGGTGGAAGAGGCTATTCGCAAGGGAGCGCAGCCTTTGGTGGATCCTTCGTTCTTCCCCAACAGCAAGCAAGGCACTCCTTATCTGGCGCCCCAGGTGCTTGCGAATGTCGACCATGGAATGCAAGTGATGACAGAGGAAACATTTGGGCCAGTGGCGCCGTTGATGCGGGTGACGGACGATGCGGAGGCCGTGGCCCTTATGAATGATAGTCGTTATGGGCTCACTGCGTCGGTGTGGACCTCGGACGTTGACGCCGCTATACGAATTGGAAGCCGCATAGAAAGCGGCACTTGGTTCATGAACCGCTGTGATTATGTTGACCCTGCGCTCCCGTGGACTGGTATTAAGGATTCTGGGCATGGATGTAGCCTCTCTCGACGCGGATATGCCTCGCTCACGCAACCGAGGTCATTCCACCTGCGACTTTCTCTGTGAACTGGAACGTTAGCTTCCCCCTTGTCCGGTCAGGAACGGCGGCCTCATTGTCTTGCAAAACATAGTCATCTCTCAATCGCGATCAATACATTCCGCTCGAGCGGGAGACCACAAGTTTCGCACGCCAACGTGGGCGGGGCTGCTGCGTTGGTCGCCGGCCGGAAAAGCCAGCCCTCTACCGAAGCCATGTTGTTCATGGCTAGCGCGGAGAGTTTTCCGGGTCGAGGCATTGATAGACAGTTTGCAAGGTGGTCTCCACGTTGACCGTGGCCGGCACCCATTCGATTCTCGCACCGTTGAAGGCAGGAAGAGAGCAGCGCAAAGAGCGGCCCACGCCAGACGTGCCAAGGCCGAAGTGGAAGCCTACGAGCCGAAGAGCAACCCTGGTTTCTGGGGAGCGATTCTCCGACGATTCGGGCGTGGCTGAAGCCGGCTCGATCAACTCCGGCGACTTTTCGACCACCTGAAAGCTCCACATACGGCGCACTGTAACGCTGGCGTTCGGAACGGCATATTCTGCGGCATCCCCAATTGTTAGTCGAAAGCGAAACGGAACGCGACGACAGTCCACTATCTGATCATGAATCCGGGCACATGCAATGGACAGACATAAGAGCGCCAGGGAGTGTTTGCAAATGCCATCCCCGTTGGATATCAAAGAACGGGCGACGAACGTGATCAGGGTCTTCCGGACCGGAGCATCTTTTCGGGGTGGAATATTGCTTGCCAAGTTCTTGTCTAACGTGTAACTATCTCGCGGTTCGCATTATTCGGCCTACCCCTGGGACAAACTGTAAGCGTCTGCACCGGCCCGCTGCTGAGCCGTGTGCGTTATCTCCTGAATGGAGCGTGCTGAAATGGTTTGGAAAGGGATCGTAGGACAGGGATATACGAAAGCGGCCTTTGGCGACTATGTCAAAAGCCTGACCTTTGGGCTCTGGTGGCCAAGCTTCGTAGTGCTCCACAACACTGCGGTACCTACCTTTGCGCAGCGGCACGACGTCCCCGGAACGCAGCGAATGCAAAATCTGCAGTCCTATTACCGGGATACGCAGCACTGGTCAGCCGGACCCCACTTATTCGTAGCCGATGATCTTATCTGGGCGTTTACACCGTTGACGACGCAGGGCGTGCACTCTCCGTCATGGAACAGTATCTCCTGGGGCGTGGAGATAGTTGGTGACTATTCCACAGAGACGTTGGATCCCAATCTTCTGGCAAACGCGATATCTGCGCTTGCTACGCTGCACGGTTCGCTTGGTCTGGATCCCACGAAGTTGAAACTCCATCGTGAAGATCCGCTCACGACGCACCTCTCCCCTGGAAACGAGATATCGAAGGCCTCATTCATTGCTCGGGTCACAGCGGAGCTGAGCACCGCTTTCCCGGGCGAACATCATGATATGCGGACAGTGGCTTAGTAGCACTTGAGATCCTGGAGGCAATAGGTATGCCGATCGACAAAAACAAGGCAGGAATTAAAGCTCTACAGCATGTGGTGGTCCTGATGATGGAGAACCGCTCCTTCGATCACATGCTTGGCGGCCTCAAAGCGCGCAATCCCAAGATCGACGGACTAACGGGCAACGAATGGAATCCGGATACAACGGGGACTATGGTCAAGGTGCAACCGCTTGCTGAATATCAAAGCCAGCTCGATCCCGATCCGAACCACCATTTTGCCGCCGTGAACCAGCAGATATTCGGAGACCCCAGCAACGGACCTCCACTCCAGCCGAGCATGCAGGGATTCGTAAAGAGCTACTTCAACCAGCAGCAGGACGTGGCTCACTCTGGCGAAATTCTGTACTACTTCGCGCCGGAAAAGCTGCCCGTGCTGACAACGCTCGCGACAGAGTTTGCGGTCTTCAATCGCTGGTTCTCTTCGATACCCGGACCGACTATCTGTAATCGCGCCTTCGCTCACTATGGCACATCGTTCGGCCAGGTAAGCATGAACATGTTCTATGTAGGGAAGCAATACAAGAGCATCTATGAGCGCCTGCTCGCTACAAAACCAAAGCACACATGCAAACTCTACTACTACGACGAAGCAAGTTCCACTATGGAGGTAGTCAACCTCCTGCAAAATCAGCCTTCGCTGTTCGGTACCTTTTCTGACTTCCTGAACGCCTGCGATCAAAACGCATTGCCGGAATACTCCTTCCTGGAGCCGAACTACACCGACCATGATGCGCTGGATGGAAGTGGTGAAGCGATCGCCTGTGACCAGCATCCGGATCACGACGTGCGTGCCGGCGAGCAGTTCATCGCAACGGTCTACAACCGTATTCGCCAGAACTCGAAGCTCTGGCCTAACACTGCGCTCCTCGTTGTGTACGACGAACACGGCGGCATCTACGACCATGTTTCGCCGCCCGCGTGCACGCCAGACGGATTCAGCGCCACACCAGCTGACACAGGCACGCACGAAGGCTTCAACTTCGATCGTCTGGGTGTACGGGTCCCGGCGATTTTGGTTTCTCCCTGGGTGGAGAAAGGCAGCGTGATCGAAGAGGTGTTCGAACACGCATGTATTCCCGGCAGCATCACCGAATTCCTGCTCGGAAGCTATGCCGCGCGTTCTCCGCGCGAAATTGCTTCCAGCAACTTCCTGAGCTATCTATCGCTCGATGCAATGCGGGCTGACAACGACATTCCAAACTTTGCTCTGGACTGAGCGGGAGTGAGACTCACATGGAACCTATTCGCGTCCCGGGGCCATCACCAACTGCATTTCATAAAAATCGTCGCATATCGGATCTGCTTCTCTCGCAGATCCGACATTTTCAGCACGTTGCAGAGAAGAGGTCGCTGAAGATCAATCGCGAAATCGCACGCGATGTGCATACAGAGGGAGGCGCGGCGCGCTATATCGCCGTGGTTACCCGAGCACTTCGGAAGGGTGTCCCGTCCACGGCAGCCAAGCTCGTGCCAGTGGGCGGCAGCAAGACCAAGCCTGGCAAGGCGGGCACGGTTACGAGGATTGCGGCAGCAGCGAAAGAGCCGAGATCGGGCCGATCCAAAGAGCGCGGGTCTGCACAACGAGCCGCCGCAAAAAAAGCAAAGCGGGTGCCGGTTCCCGCGGTCGCCACTGCCGGCAAGAAGTCCAAATCACGCACGGCATCTCGGAGAAAAGCAGGGTCCAACGTGAGCACGAAAACAAAGCCAAGGAAAAGGAAAGCATGATCCGCCGATCGTGTGTGATGCTCCTGCTCCTCCTGGCCATGTGCACCATGCCTGCCTCCGCACAGTCAACAGGTCACGAGGGTCGCATCGCATCCGACTTCCGGCGCGAGGGAGAGCAGCTGCAAAACTGCAAGAGCTTCGATTTCCGCTCCATCGCCGCCTGCGCGCAGGCTTTGGCTACCGCGCAGCCAGTGCACATCGCCTTCGGCAGTCTCGCGCCACAGAACGGCTTTGCGGCAGGGCTGGCGTTTGTCGAACACAAGAACTGCCCCGATGCCTCATCCGCAACGCCGCGTACCTTTTGCCCATCCGAGTGGCGCTTCACCTGGAACGTGGATGCAGTCGCCTCTTCGAATGGTTCGTGGCGCGCGGGCGCCTATATGAAAGCCTTTCGTCTCAGCGGAGGCGACATTCACACTACCTATGGCAGCCCCGGCGGAAAGATCTCCGCTCCTTTATTTCATTCGGCGCCGCTGTTCAATCTCTATGCACAGGCACTCTCGTTGAATCGTATCTTTTATTACGGCCTCGGCCCGGATACCTTACCTGCCGACAAAGCTGCATTCGGGCAGACACAGACGATTGTGGGTGCAAGCGCGATCGTTCCTGTTGGTTTGGCGAGTACCTCACTCTATGGAGAAATCAATGGCCGGCTTCCGCAGATCCGCGGGAATCACGGTGAGTCGGCTCCTTCTATTGATGCCCGCTACAGCGAAGCAACTGCTCCGGGTCTTACGAGCCAGCCAGCGTTTTTGCAGCTAGGCGAGGGGTTGAGAATCCAGCCTGCCATTTTCCAACAGCACCTGCATTTGCATTACGCGCTCGGCTTTCAGCAATTCGTGGGTGTTTCCGACTCTCGATTTACGTTCCGCCGCTGGACGGCGGATCTCGGTCATGATTTTCCGCTCGACCGCAAGGTACAACTTGCGGCTGCGAACGATCGTAATGGTCCGGACAGCTGCACGTCGGACCCGAGCAGCCCGTGCCCCTCGCCCACGATTGTTCCCCGCACTTTCGATCACGAGGGAACGGTCAGCATACGTCTATTGATGACCGGTTCGGTTGCGAATGCGCACAGCGATGTTCCGTTCTACTTTGATCCGACGATTGGAGGCTCTGATCTGAACGGCCAGCCTCTCCTCGCCAGCTATCCCGATTACCGCTTCCGCGCGCCAAACCTTGTACTGCTTCGCGGATCCATCGAACACTCCATCCCCAGGCTTCCACTAGGAGTCCTTTTCTCCGTTGATGGCGCTAAGGTAGCGGTCCGGCGAGACGATATCGATTTCTCTAACTTGCGCCACAGCTACACTGCCGGCCTTACAGTGCACGCAGGCGGCCTACCCGTTGTCTATCTGCTGTTTGCGTGGGGAGGGGATGAAGGCACCCATACGATTGCGAGCGTCAGCAATGTGCTACTCGGTGGATCGTCGCGACCTTCGCTTTTTTAAGTACGACATTCTGAGTTACGACCAGGGCCGCGAAATTCCACGAACTGCAATATCAAACCCACGGAGCAGGGCATGAATGCGATACGCATCAAGCTGATTGTCATAAAAGATATTCTTGGCGGCCTGCTCTTTAAAGCAAGCGTGACGTTGTTGATCGCGTGCCTGCCGCCTGCGCAAGCATTCGGACAAACCCCTCAGCCATCGAGCGCGACTCCCGGGGCGCAAGCTGCCACTGC
>DASRRN010000353.1:0-5115 GCA_035695685.1 Acidobacteriaceae bacterium
CGTCCTGCATTGCCAGCCCAGCGATCATGAGACCGACAGGAGCCTCGCCAGGGGCATGGCATGGCACTGAGAGAGCGCAGCCATCGAGAAAGTTGATAACGCTGGGATTACGCAGAATCGCCGCATTCGCTCCGAAGTACGCCGCATCCGTGGCTTCAAGATCTGCGATGCGGGGAGCAATGCAGGGAACAGTGGGCATCAGAATCGCGTCGTATCCTCTAAAAGCGCGCTCAGCGTCCGCGATAACCTGTCGCCGCGCCTGCACCAGGCAAATGTAATCAGCTGCGGTCATCTCTTTCCCCCGCAAAATACGTGAGGCAATGCGCGGGTCGTAACGCGGTCCGGAAGTTTCCAGCAGCGGGCGGTGCCAGGTATATGCTTCGGCAGCTGCGAAGCCTCCCTTTTGGTTGGCAATAGGAATCTTGTCAAGCGATGCGAAGGTAACGTCTTCGAGGCGCGCTCCACAACGCGAGAGAAGCGCCAATGTGGAAGAAAAGGCCGCCGTCACAGATGCATCGAGCCCTTCCAACACGTAGCCTTGCAGCACAGCAAAACGCAGAGCATTGAGGTCGACAGGCTGTATCGGTTTCTGAGCGAGCCCCGCTAAAACCGCATCGATGCGTGCACAGCAAGCAACTGTGGGCGCCAGGGAACCGGCGGAGTCAAGCGTACTGGACAGCGGCAATGCTCCGTCGAGCGGGATGCGTCTCGCAGTCGGTTTGAAACCAGTAAGACCGCATAGGGCGGCCGGGATGCGTACGGAACCGCCCGTATCGGACCCGATCGCGGCGTGCGCCATGCCGTCGGTTACGGACACCGCCGCCCCGGAGGAAGAGCCGCCCGGAATGCGTTTGCCGGCACGATCATATGGA
Source organism: Acidobacteriaceae bacterium (assembly GCA_035695685.1). Taxonomy (GTDB): domain Bacteria; phylum Acidobacteriota; class Terriglobia; order Terriglobales; family Acidobacteriaceae; genus PALSA-350. The sequence goes on from DASRRN010000353.1 coordinate 873, forward strand.
TTCAAAGGTGTGCCATGGTGCGGATTTATCCCCAGACCGGAGAAGGCAAACTCGGTCATATTTGTTTGCCCGATCAGGATCGCGCCTGCCCCGCGCAGCCTGCTCACAACCACGGCGTCGGCGCTGGCCACAGGAGCCTGGGCAAGCACAACCGACCCGGCAGTCGTGCGCTCACCCGCAACGTCAAACAGGTCCTTGATAGAAATTGGCAAACCCGCAAGTGCTGCAACGATACGATGGCGATCGAACTCCCGTGCTGCCGATCGCGCGCTGTCAGAGAAGACGCGTGTGAAGGTCCGCGTTCCTTCTCCGGAGGGGTCCATGATGGCATGCAGACACGAGTCCACCAGATCGCTGCTGCGAAGTTCCCCGGCAGCGAGTGCCTCCAGCGTTTGCGCAATGGGCGCCAGCATCTTTACTCCGGGCGCGACGCCGATTCGTCGTAAATATGAATTTCCAGAAGGAGACAGCCCGTCTCGGACTTGAACGGACCGTGGACGGTGCCCGGGGGCCGGCAGGCGTAGGTATTTGGCGGAAAGCTCTCGCCGCCGTTGCCGTTCGCATCATTGCCGACTATTAAATCGCCCGAGACAAGGTAAACCTCTTCCCAGTAATCGTGTACAAAAGGCGCGGTGGTGTAAACACCCGGAGCAAAACGCAGGTGCCGGGTGCGAAAACCGCGCTTGCCTTTCTCATCCAGAAAGCCGGCGAGTATTTGCTGCTCAATCCCTTTTGGATACCCCGGCGGCGTCTCCCAACCGACGTTCAGGTCGACGGTATAAAACTCCTTGTGCTCTTTCTGAATGGCCATCTGCCGCCTCCTTCTTTAGTCGTTGTAGGGTAGCTCTCGCACGCTATACCGGTGGCGTAACGTACGGTGAAGCACAGGGTCCTCGAGTTCCATCTGGAATTCGGCCGTGGGCCCGATCGGTACCAGCAGAGGCATGGTGCCGCAGAACATGGCCGTCCCGATCGGAAGATCGGTGCTGCCACCTGTATAGCGTGCGATAAGATCCACCGGAGAGAGCATCCGGGTCACTACTCCTTGCTGGTAAAGCACCTGCTGGTCATCGCGGATTACCCAGGAACGAAGGATCAGGGAGTCCCAATGATCCTTCATCTCTGTAAACGGCCACAGCTCACGAGAGACAGGCTTGGGACACATCTGCTTCGAAACCGTGACCCCATACGCCTCCACTTTTCGATCGGTGTGGTCCGAACCCACGCCCACATAAAGACCCTGGGAAAGAGAAAGCAGCACAAACTCTACTTCGCCGCTGCCATCCGCACCGGTGACATCGAATCTCTCTCCGGTGGTCAACAAGTTGGCCCCCACATGATAGAAGCACGGAATGTTGCGGGGACGCGCGACCCCAATCGCCTGAAGTTCGCGGATGTGGTGTTCGACTGAGGCGGCATCACGGCCGGTCCATCCGGCGATCACCAGATCATCAATGGCGACCATCGTCGACTTGCCATGAAGCAGAAATTCGGTTACAGGCATGCGCTGTTCATCCTGCGGTGAGCGGTCATCCGAGTGAATTTAACCCCATCCAATGGGAGCGAAGTCAGAGAGAGAGCCGTCTGGCGCAGGTATCTTTTCCAACTGGCTGCGGGCGTAGGTTCCATAGCGGCCGCGATAGAAGAGGAGCGGGTCAGCAACCGGCCCAAGGTGTATCTGCGTTACCTTCCCAAAAAAAGTGCGATGATCGCCGCCGTCAATCTCCGCAAAGCGCGCGCACTCCAGCTGCGCCAATGCATTTGCAAAGAGAGCACAACCGTTCGCTCCTACAGAATAAGGCGCAGTATCCCAAGAGGCGCTTGAGGGCCGGGCAAAGAGGTTGGAAAGCGATTCTTGCGTGTGGGCGAGGATATTGACTGCGAAGGACTGGGCCCGCTGAAAGTGGGCGAGAATATTGGCGGCCTTGCCGAGCGAGAACAGGATGAGAGGCGGGTCCAACGATAAGGATGAAAACGAATTTACGGTCACCGCAACATGCTCTCCCGCGCTCGTGCGGGTGGTAATGATCGCGACCCCGGTGGCATAGCATCCCAGCACATCTCGCAAACCGCGCATCCCGATCGATGACATTAGGCGCCTCTAAACCTTTATACCTTGCAGGTCATAGGTAGACATGAATTGATCGACCATGCCCGTGGCCTGTTCCCAGTCATAGGTGCGAAAGGCGTGGCCCCGTGTGACCATATGCGCCCCCGCATAGAACATCTCGTACTGCAGGTGACGCGAGCCAAACTCTGAGCCGACCGCATCCCAAGCCAGCTTGAAGAACTTAACCCGGCCCAGAGAGTCGGTTGCAGGAGAATGTTGCGTCCTCTCGATCAAACCTGCAATCTCCGGGTTAGCAAAGTCGTTCACCGAAGAGGGAAGCATAATCATGCCGCCACCCGCCAGCTCGCGGATTTGATTGGTGAACTTCGGATAAAGCTGCTGCGTGAGCACCATCGCAGCATACAGGCGGCGGCCATTCGGTACAAAGTACTTGCCATACTGCGCGCCGCTGATTTCCATCGATTCGACCAGTCCCTCCACCATCGAAGCTTCGGCAGCCATCTGGCCAAGGGTCTCGCGTACAGCCGGAATGGAGACAATTCCATTGATCTCGGCAATCTTGCTTGCCAGGCCGAGTAAGAAGCGCAGTTTTACCATGAGTCGTATCTGGCACTGATAGTTCTGATACACGTGAGTGGGAGCGACATGCCATTGCGCCGATGCCATGCGTACGTCGTTGTGAACGAAAACCCGGCTCCAGGGAACTTTAACGGATTCCAGGTACAGGACACAGTCATTCTCGTCGTAGGCCGACGAAAGTGGATTGTCGAACGTAGACGCAGCCGCAGCCTCGAAGGACTTTCTGGAGAGTAGTTTCACGCCCTTCGCATTGAGCGGAACCATCGCGGTGAAACTATATTTCTCCTCGCCTGGCTTTAACGGTTGAACGGCAGCGACCATGACTTCATTCGCCATGGGACAACCGGTAGCCAGCATTTTGGCGCCCTGCACGGTAATGCCTTCGCTGTCTTCATCGACAACGCCTGCGGTGACAAACTCTTCGGCCTGGTTCCCAACGTCCTTACTGCGATTGGCCTGAGGACTGATGATCGCGTAGGTGAGGTAGAGATCATGGTCGCGGGCGTATTCGTAGTAATCCTCCAGCGCCTGGCCATATCTGTCACCATGTTGGCGGAAGATATCAACTCCCATGTACATGCCTGAGAGGACCGATGCAACATGGTCGGGCGAGCGGCCAAAAAAACCGCAGGAGAGCGTGGCCCAGGCTTCGAGCGCGGCACGCCGTTCCACTAGTTCGTGGTAAGAGGTAGGAAGCTGCCACATGCGGTTGACGCAGTTGCCAGTTGCCGGAGAAGGGAATGTCATCTTCTTCAGGTTCTCCGGAGACGCCTGGTAGTCGTACATCGCGGCCACGGACCGGATGCTGGAACGGAATGCGGGATGACATACGTGGTCCTCGACGACTTGACCATCCAGAAAGATCTTGCGGTCATCGCGAAGGCTTGAAAGGTGGTCCTTTCCATTCTTAGGCATGTTTGACTCAACGGAGGAGCGGGAGTTGTTCCCCTTACGATGTGGCTGTAGAATAGGTTCGAAAAAGAATGTAGTCAAGTAACTTAACTAAGTTTATTATTAACTGTCCAAGGCCAAGGCGATGCTGCCCTCATCCAATAGCGAGCAGAAGAGACGGTTGGGCAAGGGCCTGCCCGTGAAGCGGGCTTTGCCGCGCGAGCGCACGTTTTCCTCCGCGCCAGATAAGGAGACACGGGTGAAAAGGAAGGACTCCCCCTTTCACCTGGCGTTGTCAGCGTCTCTGGTGGAGCTACTGGACGAGGGCGGCAAGACCGACCATCGCTTTCGCCAGCTGCTCTATGACTTCTCTACGCTCGGTGCTTCACTAGAAGTGGCGCGGGCATATCTGGCTTCTCGGCTGGGCATTTCGCCCCCGCAGTACAACATCGCCATGGTCGTGGCCAACCATCAAAACACCGGCGGAATCAACGTGAGCGACGTTGCCAAGCGTCTGCACGTGAGTACGGCGTTCATAACGCTCGAGTCCGGGAGCCTGGAACATGCCGGGCTTATCGAGAAGAAGCCGAACCCAAAGGACCGGAGGGGCGTCCTCCTGCGCTTGACCCGTCGTGGAGAATCGTTGGTGGAACGCATTGGGCCAGAACGGCAGAGAGTGAACGATCATTTATTCGGTAGTCT
>DASRRN010000354.1:0-7643 GCA_035695685.1 Acidobacteriaceae bacterium
GCTTAACGTATAATCCGGGCGCGGGTCTGCCGCAATCTTCGTAAATGGTGAAGTCAATGGCTGAATACACGTTGCCCCATGAGTTAGTGGGCGAGCAGCAACGCCTGGCGCTGATGTCCAGGTTACTGGACCCAGTCGAGCTAGCTCGCTTTGCGCGGCTTGGCGTGGGCCCGGGCTGGCGCTGCCTGGAACTCGGATGTGGCAACGGGTCGATCGCACAGGTTCTGGCTGAGCGCGTGGCGCCCACTGGTCTGATGGTCGCGAGCGACATCGATCTGGCTTATATCGCGGACCTGCAAATGCCGTGTCTTGAAGTCCGCCGCATCGATATTCTTCACGATGAAATCGAAGAGGGTTGTTACGACCTCGTCGTCGCTCGCGCTCTGCTTCACCATCTCACGCCTGCCCGCGTGGCCCTGGAGCGGATGGTCGCCGCCCTGAAGCCGGGAGGCGTGCTTTTGTCCATTGAGCCGGACATGCTGCCCTGCACGGTCACCGAGCCTGATGCGATGCACGCATTCTGGCAGGGTTGGCTAAAGTGGTCCGCCGAAGCGGGCATCGATTACTTTATTGGCCGCAAAATTCCGGCCTGGCTGGATTCGCTCGGCCTGGAGGACGTCGCTGGGGAAGGGCATACCGCGTTTTTCAACGGCCGGTCACACTGGGCGAGTTACTGGACCGCGACCATGCGGGAGTTGGCGCCTGCACTCCTGAAATCGGGTTACATTACCGGGAAAATGCTCGAGGAGTTTCACTCTTGTTATCAGGATCCGCGTTACTGGACCGGCATTATGACCTTCATCGAGACCTGGGGACGTAAGCCGGCGTGAGTTGCGTGAGGGGGTCCGATGCCGCTAGAGTACCAGGCGCGGTGTAGGCTCGTATCGCATAGAGAAATAGGATGGTTTTCCGAGGGGAGCTATTTTATGAAACTCCTGGTGCTGAGTGCCTCATCGCCTCACTCTTCCCGCATAAGTTGCGACGCATTGACACCAAGGGCCCGCCGCGCTGGAATCGCTGAGGCCACAATCCCCAACATCATCATCGTCAACACCGCGCCGCCCACCACCACGGGATCCTGCGCATTCGCCTGATACACGATCTGCCCCAACAAGCGGCTGGCGAACACTCCCGCCAGTAGCCCGAGCGCCGATCCCGCGCCAAGCACCACCATGGGCCGCCCGATCGCCGCTTTCATTACTTGCGTTTTGCGCGCGCCCAGGGCCATGCGGATGCCCAGTTCCTTCATTCGTCGACTTACGCTATAGGCCGCCATGCCGAAGATGCCCGTGACCGCCAGCATCGCCGCCAGCAGGGCCATGATGCCCAGGGCTATGGTAGCCGCCTTTGCCGAGAAGAACTCATCCGCCAAGGCTTCGGACCAGCTCTGCACCCCGATGGAGAGATTTGGCTCGATGCTGCTCAAAGTGTGTTCGAGCGCGGATGCCATCTCGTTCGGCGGCCGTCGCGACCGCACCACGAAGACCCCTTCGCTTGCGTCGCTTTGCGAGAACGGCGGATAGACCACTGGCTGCTGCGACTCTTGCAGGTCGTGGTATTTGCCGTTCTCCACCACGCCCACCACTTCTGTCAGGTGGCCGTTCAGAACAAAGTGCTGCCCGATCGCCGGGGTTTGGCCCCACATCTTGCGGGCGAAGGTTTGGTTGACGATGGCTACATACGGCGTCTTTGCCGTGTCGTGCCAGGAAACGTCGCGCCCGCTCAGCAGCCGGGTGCCGGCAGCCTCCAGGTATCCTGGCGACATGGGAAACACGTACGGCGCCAGCACAGAATTGGCCAGCTTGAAGTCTGTCGTCCCCGGAGGGAAAATCGGAACGCCGTGCATGCCACCGGTCATGGGCGTGCGGCTCACGGTACCCACCCCAGTTACGCCGGGGATGCTCCGCGCCGCCTCGAGGATTTCTCTCTGTTTCTCGATCGCCTGTTCGCCTGGCTGTATCGTCTGGGACAAGCCAATATCGACCAGCATCGCGCCCTGCGGCTGAATACCTAGCGGGGCGTGCAGCTCGCGCTCCATGCCGCGCACCGCCACCAGCGAGGCGGTTACCAGGAGCGCGCAGATGGCGATTTGTACGCCCAATAAGAGGTCACGCAAGGCAAACCGTCGGAGGGCCAGGGACTGCATCGCTCCGCTCTTGATGACCTGCAAGGGACTGCTGTGCCACGCCTGCCGCGCCGGAACCATGCCAAAGAGGAACGCGCTGCCCAGGGTGAATGCCAGACCTGCCAGGTAAACGCGCGCATCCACCGTCAGCGGAAGATGGCCGTAGGGCGAGTGCCACCGGTTGAGCACACCGAGCAGCAGGTACGCGCTGCCAAGCCCAACGGCTCCGCCCAGTAAGGAGAGCATCACCGCCTCGGTCAGCAGTTGCCGCACCAGGCGCCGCCGGCTCGATCCCAGGGCCACACGGAGGGCGAGTTCGTGGCTGCGGTCGGCGGTGCGCGCGGCAAACAGGCTAGCCAGATTCGCGCAGGCCGCGGCCAGCACCAGCAGCGCCAGTACAGTCACGGTCCAAAGAAATCTGCGGATGACATCGCCTTCATCCCCGAAGAGCCCGGGATGGATCAGGCGCAGCGGTTGCCCGTCGTCGGTCTGCGGATACTCCTTCGCCAGTTCGGACGAAATCGCATTCAGATTTTCGGTCGCCTGCCGCTGGGTGACGCCGGGTTTAATTCGGCCAATCACGGTTACAGTAATCAACGACCGGCTATGCAGGTAGTCCGGCCCCGCCTCCGCCTGGCCTTCGTTCGACATGGGCAGCCAGTAGTCGGGCCACACAAACCGCTCCGTGCCATGGAACCGCGCCGGCGCCACGCCCATCACGGTAAACGGATGCTGGTCGAGCTGTACGGTGGTGCCGACGACACCCGGATCAGCAGAAAACGTGGTACGCCACAGAGCGTCGCTCAACACCACATAGGGAGCCGAACCCGGGCCACGCTCGTCTGCCGCGTGGAAGAAGCGCCCTAGCTCCGGCTGCACGCCCAGCAGATCGAAATAATTGCCGGTGACCCAGTCGCCGGCGATCTCCCTGACCGCCTTACCGCGCCAGTTTAGCTCCGCTTGAGCATATGCATTCACACCGGCCAGCCCGCTGAAGGTAGTATTGCGCCGCTGAAAATCTTCAAATGCGGGAAACGACGTCGTCAGCAACCGAAAGCTCATCCATTGCTGGTGACGCAGTTGATACAGGCTACCCGGGTCGCTCACATCCAATGGGCGCAGCAGGACCGAATTCAGTACTCCGAAGACGACCACGTTGGCCCCAATTCCCAGCATCAGCGTGAGTACGGCGACGACTGTGAAGGCGGGAGACTTGCGCAGCCCGCGCAGCGCATAACGAATATCCAGCAGCAGGATCTCGAGGAAGGGCAGGCCCTTTTCCGCGTGGTAATGTTCCCGAATCGCCTCCACCGGCCCGAACTTCAAGCGGGCGAGGCGACGGGCTTCCTCACCAGTCATGCCCGCGCGCATGTTCTCTTCGGCCTGGGCCGCTATGTGCGATTCCATCTCTTCTCTGAGACGTGAGTCACTGCGGCGCCGGATGCTGAAGTTGAGTAGCCGCGTGCATAGCCGGCGCACGGCTCTCATCACAGATCCCCAGCTTCCACTGCAAAGAAGCGCGCGATGATCGCCGCTGTCTGCTCCCAATCACGTGTTTCGGCTTGCAGTACTTTGTGCCCCGCGCGCGTCAGCCGATAAAAGCGCGCGCGGCGGTTGTTTTCTGAGGGACCCCACTCCGATGCGATGGCGCCCTCCTGCTCCAGCCTCAGGAGCACCGGATAGAGCGTGCCCTGATTGAGCGAAAGCAGGTCGCCGCTGATCTGCTCGATACGTCGGGCGATGCCATACCCGTGCAGTGATCCCAGCACTTCGAGGGTCTTCAGGACCATGAGCGCCAGTGTTCCCTGGGGGACATCCTTTTTCTGTTTCATGCGGTTTCGTCGCGTATGGTGGTCATTTGGCTTACCAACAGGAGAATGACACACTTCTAATGGGGAAAACAATAGGGAGTTGCCTCTCAAGTCAATAGAAGGCGTGCATGGGCCACGCGGGAGGGGGGCGCATGGGAACTATGGATTTAGCAGTCTTGATGGTAGGCACGGGCCTTGTGCTGCTGGCTAGCACCGTGCTTTACCTTATACCCAGGACCGCAACTCTGGGAGCGATTCTATTGACGGGCTTATTACATAGCCCGTCGCGCATGCAGCGAATTCACGATCGCCGAATGGTTGCGGTGGCCTTGGTGCGCGGAGTGTGAAAACTCAGGGTGGCCTGCCGGGGGCTTGGGTTTAGCACCTTCGACACGCGGCCTTCTTCGCGCATGCGCTTGTCAGCTTCAGCCCAGGACGGCAGCGTAGTTTCCGCCTGGTTCCAATGGGCCACGGAAGCCTCATCACACCAATGCAGAAGACGCGGCATGGCAGCTTTATGTGCGCCTGTAGTCATGTATTGATGCATACTCTCCTGAGTATCCCAGGCCGTCATCGTCCAGAAGGTCCACCTTCGGTCAGCCAACACCGCTCCATGCTGAAATCCATTTGCCTTCTTTACCTGCCTCAACGAGCGGAGCACATAAATTACGAACACCGGGACGAAACGAAAGGAACGAAGTCTCAGGCGCGTTAGGCTAACGAAAACCATAATCAGCTCGCGTCTCCAGCTACAGCGTTCTAATTAGATGCGCTGTGTTCCGCACGGGTGTAGAAGACTGGCGGGCACTGCTGCTCTCCAGATCAGCAGAGAGCAAACGTTCGAGTGCACTCCTTCGATAGTGCTGCTACCCTTGGCGATGCTCCTTGGTTGGCGTTGGAGCGGAATGATTGTCGACGGCGTTCTTCACGCCGAATTTCCTGATGGCGACTGCCGCGAGTCCGCCGGTAGAGGTAGCGCTGCCGGCAATCAGCATCGCGGTGGTTATACACACTGGACACATGGGATTTCTCCTCCCTCGCGATACGCCGATCGCGATAATGGCGCTTATCGGTTGGCCTCGGCATACCTGCGAACGCCTTCGTGCGTGAAGGCCCAGCCTTTGTTCATTCCTGCCTTGTGCTCCTCAGAAACGAAGCCCAGCGCGCTGTGCCGGAAGGCGATCAAGGTTCCGCCATCCACTTCGCTCAGCCGGTACTGCACGTTGGAGACGAAGGGGAACGAGGCAAACAACGGACCTGCGAACTCCAGCAGCGTGGGCCGCTTGATGGCCTGGACATGAGCCCAAAAGTGCCCGTTGCCGTCGCCGAGGTCGCGGTACCACCTGCCACCGGGCCACGCTTCGATCTTCATGTTGAGCGATTTGCCTTCTAGGGTCTCGTTACCGGGCCCAAGTTGCTCGAGCAGCGCGGCAAAGGTTACATCCAGGGGCGCCTGGACACGGATTTCCTGGTTGATCGTAAGGGTCAGGTCTTCGAGGGTCTGGGCGGTGGCAATCATTATTTCTCCTTAATCTTTCGGTCTGGGAAACTCAAATCTGGTGAGCCCTGACGGACCATCGCTTCGGCGCGTTGTTTGACTCGATTCAACTGGTGCTGCCAGTAACGCTCGAAAGTTCCGGCCCACTCGTGAAGAGGGCGTATCGCTTCAGCATTGGTTCGGTACAGCTTTTGGCGGCCCTGGCAGCGCATTCGAACCAGGCCCACGTCGCGGAGCACGCGCAGGTGCTTGGAAACGGAAGGCTGCTCCAGGCCGAGGGCTGCCACAATCTCTCCGACGGGCCGCTCGGCTGCGGCAAGGTAGGTCAAAATTTCCCGCCGGCGGGGTTCAGCAACCGCGTTGAAAGCGTCTGAAGTGGTGCTCGCTCTTGCCATGACCAAACATTACATTCCTATATAGGCATGCGTCAAGTGTGTGTTTTTCACTGGCTGCCGCCCGAGGCTCAGGGCTGGGTAGACTCTAGTTTTCCGATTGCGGATTGCGGAGAAGTGATTGTGCCCACCGTCTTTGCAGGCGGACACGACTGGCGGTAAGAAGAGAGTGCCCTGATAAAAGACACGGGGGAGGGCGGGCACGAGAGGTTAAATCCAGGCCAAGAGCCTCAGAAAGATAGTTTGAGGGCCAGTTGTATTAGGCGACCATTGTTCACGGTGGACTGGACGAAGCCGAATCCAGGCGAGCTCACATCGGCCACGGGCGAACCAAACTGCGGGTGATTAAAGAGGTTGAAGAACTCGGCGCGGAAATTCAAACCCATCTCTCTGGGCAGCCCGATCTGCTTGATGACCGAGAAGTCGGTGTTGACGAAATCGGGGCCAATGGCTGGGACACGCCCCGCGTTACCCAACTCGCCTGCGAGAGGCGGAGCAAAGCAGGCCGAGTTTATCCATTGCAGCTTGCCGTGGGCCGCATTGCCGGCGTCGCAACCGGCGACCCGGTTAGGCCGGTTCCAATTGTAGGAATTGCCCCCGGACGAGAACGTGGTGCCGGAGCTGTTAATGCTGTCGATCAAGGGCACTGGGAATCCGGAAGAGATTCTTTGAATAAGAGTCACCTGGAAGTTGCCAAGAATGGCGTTGGTGACGGGATTCCAATCGCCTCCGAACTGCTTTCCGCGGCCGAAGGGCAAATCGTAAATCACACTGCCGGTGAAGCTGTTATCGAGGTTGATCTGCGACAAGCCCCAATCCAGGTTCTCCCAGTTGGGAAGCGGGAAAAAGGGGGCGCTGACCTCAGAACCCAACCCGTCGGTTAACCCGTTGTCATAGGTACGAGAATAGGTATAAGCAAACAGAGCGTAAAGGCCGTACTTGGGGGTCTTGGTCTCTGCTTTGATCTGCAGCGAGTTGTAGCCTGTCTTTCCTAAATCCCCGTAGAGAAGAATCTGGTTGAAATTGGGCGCGATATACGGGGACGTGTAAGGCGTGCCATTGAAGTTGCAACCGAGGGTGTAGTTTTGTACTGTGCCGCACGCGGTCGGACTGGAAGGAGTAAGACTATTGCCGACGATCAGGATGTGCGTGCCCTGCGAACCGGCATAGCCGGCGGTCAGCACGATGTTCCCGATCAACTGTCGCTCGACATTCACGTTGTATTGCTGCACCATGCCATGCTTCGCATTCGTGGGCTCGTAGGCGAAGGTTCCCTGAAAGGTCGCGGCGGTGGGCGGCGTGGGAACGGGCTGAAACCCGTTGGAGAGACTAAGGGCCGAGGGCGTTTGTGCGAGGGTAGTAGCGCAGTAGGAAGTAGCAAAGGCGCAGCCTTGGGCACCGAAGCCGGAGTACTCGCCCAGGAAGGGCGGGTTCTGCCATAGACCCTGCGCCCCCTGGCTCCACGCGGAGTCGTGAAAGATGGCATAACCGGCGCGCAGCACGGTCTTATCGCTGCCCAACACCTTCCAGGTGCCGCCGACCCGCGGTTCGAGGCCTGTCCAATCCATCTTGATGCCCCCCGACCCATTCACACCATTTTGGTTGGAAACGAGAAGCTGCCCAGTCGTGGGAATGTAGTCAGCCTGGCGTCCGTGTGCCTCTGTGATGGGCGTCGTCATGTCATACGCCAAGCCGATATTGAGGGTTATCGTCGGTGTAGCCCTCCAATTGTCTTCGACGTAAGGACGATAGACCTTCCAGCGGCGACCGCCGACCGCGCCGTCATACGTCTGGTCGTGAATGGCCAGACCCGTGAT
>DASRRN010000355.1:0-12211 GCA_035695685.1 Acidobacteriaceae bacterium
ATCCAGCTCGTCGGATCGGTCCACAAAACCCGGCGCGATCCCATTGCCTTCACCAGATCGTCGAGATCCCAGTGGAGCACAAAGCCGGGGATGGCCGCATCCCACAAGTCTGCGGCGATCGAGTTATCGAGCGCAGAACGCAAGCTGGGTGGCGTCCGATCCAGCCAGATTCCTTCGATACGAGAATCGGTCGCGGCCGCCAGCAGAAGCCAGAAACCCTTGACGCCGCGCGCGATGCCCCGAATCGCACCCGGATCCACATCCGAGCGGGCCTGGAGCAGGTCAACGCCACGCAGAATGTCATGAGCCCGCAGCGCAGGCAGATTCTGGCCGATCATATTGGCCTGAGCATTGGTTTCCCAATCGCCGGAGTAGGGGCCTTCGTTCGCTCGCACCGGCACAGTGCGCGGCTCCATCTCAAGCACAACCTGCCCCTGTTTCGCCAGCTTGCCGGCTATGGTCGCCTGCGGCGTGACAAAGGAGAACTCATTCCCCTTTACCATCAAAACCGCCGGCCTTTTTTGGGATGCGGAGGGCAGATAGAGAGTGGCATTGAGCCAGATGCCAGGATCGCTCTCGAATCGGATTTGCTGCTGCCGAATACCAGTATCGCTCGTCTCATGCAGCACCTTTACCGCAGGCGCGGATCTATCCGTGGGAATTTTCAGATTCTTCAATTCGGCCGAGAGGTCCGGAATCGTCTTGCGGCTTTCGCGCGCGTGGAGATCGGCACGAAGGATCTGATAGAGCTTTCGGCTGCCTGGCTCGTTCTCTGCATTGCCACTCGCCGTCACCTGCAACTCGTGATTGGTGTACATCGTGACCGGTTGCTCGTGGTAGTCTCCGTGGCCGTCTTTCAGATAGCGAATCATCCATTGATAGATTGCTTCCCGGCTGGGCAACGGCAGACCATGGGAACCAGGACCCATCAGATAGCCGATATTTTCCTGGGCGTGATAGAGGGCATACCATTCCCGGGCTTCTTCATAAACCAGGCGCACGCCCTCATGGCTAAAGTGATACTGATCGGTTTCGGTAGCCTCGAGCAGCCAGGGCGTCGGAGCAGATTGCTCTACAAAGTCGGCCGTGTCCAGTCCGCTGGCCAGAAGATTGGGAAAGATCATCTCCGCATCCGGGCCCATGGTTGAGAACAGCAAGCGAAAGGAACTCGGATAACACGCGGGAACGACAACCTTGAGCCGCGGGTCGAGACCGCCGGTGAAGGTGGTCAACGCGCCTCCGCCCGAGCACCCGGCTGCTCCCAAACGCGTGGCGTCGACCTCCGGACGGCTCGTAAGATAGTCGAGCGACCGCATCGCATCCCAGATGAAGTAGCGCGCCAGTCCCTGGCCGATCAGTAGCGCCTGCGCCGCCATCTCGATATGCTCAGGCACTGACCAGCCGGCCAAGGGCGCATCCAATTGGCGGCTGTATGTCTGCACGCGCTCGCCCTGGCCGATGGGATCGAAACAGAGAACGACAAATCCCTTCAGCGCAAGATTGGCGGCCAGCCTTTGATTCTCAGGCTTCCCTTCCTGGGTATGTCCTGCCTGCAAAAGCACTCCGGGATAGCGGCCTGGGCGGTTCGGGCGATAGAGGTTCGCTGTGATGTAAAAGCCGGGAAGGCTCTCGTAGATCACCTTCTCGACGGTGAAGTTGTCATTGTGGATCTGGCCCACGACTCTGGCATGGAGGGGGCCATGGTAGTCGGGCAGCCCTCCCAGATCTTCGAGAAGCTTGGCGCGAACCAACTGTTTCCTTGCCTGCGCCTCGGCAACTGTCCCGATGGCGCGAATTTTTTCGGCCCGTTGATCGAGTTGCTGCTGCGCGATCCCGTTCATCCAGCCGATCACCGGATCCTGCGAAGTCTCCTCCGCCGCCAGCCCGCTCAGGATAAAAATCGTCACTGACACAATTACGGAAATCGATCGCTTGCCCGAGAGGATGGCCGGCCTGGGGACAGCGATCCTTGAGTTATACCGATTGCATGGCATCACGATAGACTCTCCGGCAGTTGTTGATTCAAATGCAACGCAGCTTCTCTTTCAAGGGAGAAGCCGCCGGAACGGCAGCGAGACAGAGGGACAGCGATGGACGCAATAGCCGTGCCTCGCCGGCTCCATTCAGATCGCAGCCAATGCTTTGTCTGGTGGAACCCCGGGAAAATCTAACTGGAAGCGACTCCCGGCGTAACGGATTGCCCCATTTGATCGCCAGCGTCTCATCTTGCGCGGATAGGGTCTCTGTGCACGTCTCCTGGTCACTTTTTCTTCGAATGAATCGAGACATAATTATCCAAGATTATTTCCTTCTGTCAATTAAATCACGGGTAATTGACCCTTTACTCGCGTGATATATTTTAGATTCAAAAACAAATGCTGAGCAAAAGGACTCCGATACCGTAAAAAGAATGTACTCCTACGGCAGGCCGACCCCCGTTTTGCCGGCAGCCAGCGCTTTGGTAGCGCCCGCAGGGCCGCAAACGGTGATGCTGATACTCGAATCAGGACGGCAAGGAGGAAGATGGGCACACGGGTAAGAAGAATGGCCAGCCGAACGAAAGACGCAGCGGCAAAAAATTCGCATGCTCGCCGGGTGGATGTACTCGATAAGCTCGAGCAAAAAGAGCTCGGTATTCTTCATCTGATACATTCCGGGGTCAATAGCTCCCGTCTGGAACTGGCCGGGCAGACCAACCTCAGCCCAGCATCGATCACTACAATCGTTCAGCGTCTGATGACGAAAGATCTTGTCGTCGAGTCGGAGCCGCTGCGCTCTCAACTCGGACGCAGGCCCGTTCCTCTGGAAATCCGCGGGGATGCCGCGTACCTCGTCGGAGTCGACATCGGCTCCTTTTATCAGCGGATTCTCATCACGGACATCAATGGGAAGATCGTCTATAAATGGCAGAGTCAAACCGCAATGTGGGAAGGGCGCAAGCGCGTTCTGGAAAGAACTTTCCGGGCTGTCCACGAGGCCATGCGCGAGTCCCGCTTGTCGCGGGGTGCGATCAAAGGGATCGGCATTGCGCATTCCGGAGTCATCGACAGCGAGGCCGGCTTGGTGCTCTGTTATCCGCGCCCGGGTCAGATGGCGGAATGGAAGAACGTGCCCCTGAAAGATCTCTTTCAGAAAGAATTTAAGGTTCCCTGCCTGCTTGAAGACAGCGTGCGCACCACCGCCACGGCGGAGAAGACCTTCGGCCTGGGCAAGGAGCTCAGTAACTTTATATATATCGACGTCGGAATGGGGATCGGTGCGGGTATCTTTTTGGACGGAAAGCTCTATCGCGGCGCCGGTGGAAGCGCCGGCGAGTTCGGACATATCACCGTCGATGAAAACGGCCCGCTCTGCTCGTGCGGAAACAACGGCTGCCTGGAAACAGTCGCGTCCTGCGCGGCAATCATTCAGAATGTTCGCGCCGCGATCGAACAGGGCATCGATTCCAAAATACGGGATCTGGTGGGCGGAGACCTGAAGAAAGTGAGCATCGAGATCATTGCCCAGGCGGTTAAGGAAAATGACAGCCTGGCATTCAGAGTCCTACAGAAGGCGGGCTCCTATATCGGCATCGGGCTGGCCGATCTCGTCAATCTTCTGAATCCCAGGGTCATGATCTTCGGAGGGGCCCTTTTTCGCGCAGTTCCGCAGCTTCTGAGCGATCCCTTGAGTCGAATCATCAAGCAGCGTTCGCTGGAAAAATCGGCGAATGATGCGCAGCTACTTGTTTCCCCGCTTGGAGGAGAAGCATGTGCGTTGGGTGCTTCCAGGCTTATGGCGGAGAGAATCCTGAATGACCTTTATGCCGGCGCACAACCGCACGTTGTGTCTCACTAACCTTGATTGAAGAAGAAGCAACTCGCGTGAGATTCCGTATCGTCCGTCGCGCCATGCCCGAAGTCCACCCAGGAGCCGCGCCGCGTTGCGCAGGCTGCACGAAGGGCGCCCGTCCGGGAGTAGCAGAAGCGTGAAGAGAATCCTGGCATGCGAATGCAAACAGGAGATTTCGTCGTTCAATCCCTTGCTCGGGCCGATTTTTCCGCTGGACCCGGACGTGCCATGGACGCCCGAGCCGCAGATTTTCGGTGGCAAACGGGCATGAGAATATGAATCCACGCGCTCGTAAGGTTACGCACGACCAGCATCCTTGTATGAGGAACCGAGCAGCGTCCGCGCATTCCTCGCATAGAGAGCCCGCCTTTGGTCGGCAGCCAGCCCGGCGGATTGCACCTTCAAGGCAGCCGACTCGAAATAGTAGAACGGAAAGTGGGAACCGAAGATGACGCGGTCGGGCGAGGTCACGGCGATGAGGCGCGCGAGTCCGCCGACACCCTCATTCATCGCAATATCGAAATAGACATTCCCGGCGTTTCGGATGGCGCCGAGGTCCGGAGAGTCATCTTCGGCCCAACGCCCCGCGTTCAGAAGAACCAGCCGCAGATTCGACATCCGCGGAACAATCGCGGATAACGGCGCCGGATCGGCCGGCGGCACGACCATCAACGGGAATTGCGTGCGTATATCCTCCATCGAGAGCGCAATCTGAACGATGAGGCCGCGCGCCGCCGCCCGCCCGAGAAGATCGACGAATTGTGGGTCATCGAGAGTGTACCCGTGATAGTTCGGATAGAGGCGGATGCCGGGCATGCGGTGGATCTCGTGGCAGCGCCGCAGATCTTCCTCCCAATCCGGAAGCCGGGGATCGACACACCCGAATGGCACCAGAAAACCCTCTTCCTGCTCCCGGGCAGCGGCAACGAGCCTTGCATTCACGCTCGCCATATCTCTCGAGAGCAGCGCTTCAAAGCTGCCCACCCAGGCCTGCGTAACCCCCTTCTTGCGCAGCTGCGCAGCCAATCCCACGGGATCGTCGCCGGCAACGCGCCGGAAGGGCCAGCGAAACAAGTGCACATTCGTATCGATCAACGAGGCATATCCTTTCGCTTTTAGGCTCGGCTGTAGCAGGCGGCGCAGGTTGCCCCCAAGAATCAGATCCTTCGCAGAATCCGGGATATCGGCGCCGATGACTTTCGCCATTTGGGAGGCAAAGGTCCTGCCCCCCACGTCGCTGCCATAGATCACACGCTCAGCTCCCAGTTCACGGACCGCCATCTCGGTGAAGCCGCTGGTGGGATCAGAGCCGGCAATTTCGGCGTACAAATTTTTCGTATCCCGGATTATCCGGATGCCCAACTCCCAGTTGCCGCCGGTGTGACCGCAGATAAACGTACCCTCCGGATAACGCTTTGCCAGCTCCACCATGTCGTAAGGAGTCGATTCTCCCGGTTCATTGCCCAACGTCTTGAGCCAGGTGTGCTGAAGAATCGGCACATTCATCGAGATCGCCCGCTCCACAATGGGATCGAGCCTGGGAGAACTGCAGCGTACATCGGCCTGCAATTCGCCCACACTCACCATGGGACCGTCGCGCACGCAGCGATCGAACTCTTGCAGGCTGAAATCGACGTCATCCGGACTGAGAAACACGGATCCATATGCGCGATCCGGAAAGCGGCGCACCGCCCTCATCACCCGTTCATTCTCCTCCCGCACCTGCGCCGGGGTGGGGTGAGTCATGTACTGTCCGAATCCCTGGGAGAGAATGAGACGTTCGATGCCAAGGCGGTCCATGTGCCGAACCAGAATCTCGATCCGCGCCTCAGCAATATCGCCGGGGAGGGCTTCAAGATGGCTGTGCACATCCCAGATCCTTATGTGTCCATGCCACTCCCATTCGCCGTGAGGATCTTGGGCGCCGGACTGGATCCCGGCGGTCAGGAGGCCCGCCGCGATTCCTTTCAGAACGGTTCGCCGATTCACGCGATCGATCGTCTCTATGGTCACGATTTAGTATCCGGCACTATGACAGGTGCCACAGGCGGTTGGTGCCTTGCGGAGGCGATGACAGTTGACGCAGGAGGCCATTGACATGTCCTTCTCCTGCCGCAGGGCATCCCGGTCCGCCACCGGGCCGTGGCATATTGCGCAGCCTGCTTTTGCATTCTGGTGCGTTTGGTGATTGAAGAAGACAAAGCCCGGCAGCGTGTAAATTCGAACCCAACCTATCGGCTCTCCTGCCTTTTCAAACGTGGACAGTTTTTGGATCGCCGGATCGTCGTGCATCACCGTGCGATGACAGCTCATGCATTCTTTGACGTTCGGCAGCGCGAAATCCTTGCCGTTTGACGAGAGAAGATGACACTGCTCGCATCCCATCCCCGCGGCAGCATGGCGGCGATGGCTGAATGAGACCGGCTGTGCAGGCGCGGAGAACGAGCCGCCGGCAGCCGGAGGCTCGCTTCCTGATGCGGTTGCAACCCCAGCCCCCTCCGTCAGCAACTTTGCCTGTGCCGGGCTTGTGCGACCTTTGGGAAAGAGAGCGTAGGCTACCAATGCAGCCGGACCCGGACCGCCGCCCTCGATGTTTCCACCGGGACCTACTGCAAGCACAACGAATTGACGCTTGCTGTTACTTCCAAAGTAGGTGAGCGGGGTCGCATGCCCGTTCGATTCGAGCCGGGTGATCCATAGCTCCTTACCTGTCTGTGCATCGAAGGCACGGAACCGCCGGTCGGAGGAAGCGGCGATGAAGACCAGTCCTCCAGCGGTTACGATCGAGCCCCCGAGGTTATAAAGGCCCGTCTTGGGAACCCCCTTCGATTCCAGATCGTCGACGACGCCCAGCGGGACCTTCCAGACAATCTTCCCGGTATCCAGATTGACGGCATTCAATGTGCCCCAGGGCGGCTGCTGGCATGGATAATGTTTGCTATCCCAGAAACGGGCGTAGGTACCCCACGGACTGTCCCACAGATACTCTTCCGGCGAGCCGGGAGGCTGCGCCTTGATCTCTCCGACAGTGCCCAGTTCGCTCAGATTGACAAATAGATAGTGGGACGACGGATCGAACGAGGCGCCCGACCAGTTGGCCCCGCCGAGCGTGCCGGGGAATGCGAGCGTAAGCGTGGTACGCCACGGATCGAAAAGGCGCGAAGGCAGCGCCGATCCGAATTTGTCGAGGCACTCCTCATGCGACTCCGGAGTGATAGTTGTGACGTCCTCTCGCGTAATCGAAGTTTTCACCAAGGGCGGCGGCGCTACAGGAAAGGGTTGTGTTGGCCAGCTTTCCTCTCCCGGGACCTGGCTTTTCGGGACCGGCCGCTCTTCAATCGGAAAGAGCGGCTTGCCGGTAAGCCGATTGAAGATGAATACAAAC
The DNA here is from genome assembly GCA_035695685.1 of Acidobacteriaceae bacterium. Taxonomy (GTDB): domain Bacteria; phylum Acidobacteriota; class Terriglobia; order Terriglobales; family Acidobacteriaceae; genus PALSA-350. The sequence continues at coordinate 7,217 of DASRRN010000355.1, forward strand.
CCGGTCTTGGTCGCCTCTGCGACGGCGGGAATCTCGCGTCCTTCCCGATGCACCGTCATGAGCACTGGTTGACCGGCGGGGTCATAGTCCCATAGATCGTGATGAATGATCTGGTAGTACCAGACCAGTTTTCCCGTCTGAGCGTTGAGGGCGACCAGAGAATTTCCGAAGAGATTCTTGCCCTTGCGATCCGCTCCGTAAAAGTCGTAGGTCGGTGATCCTACGGGCAGAAAAACAAGGCCATTCCGGAGATCGACGCTGAGTGGGCCCCACGCGTTGGTTCCCGAGCGGTCTTTCCAGGAATCGCCGGCCCATGTCTCGTTCCCGATTTCGCCAGGCTTGGGCACCGTATCAAATTGCCAGACCAGCTTGCCCGTTCGCGCATCGAATGCCCTCGCCGCTCCGCTAGGGCCCTTCGAAGGATGCTCCTGCACCTCAGATCCTATGATGATCAGGTTCCTGTAGACCACGGGGGGTGACGTCAAGTCATATTTCAACTTTGGCCACGCCGTTGCGACCCCCCGACGAAGATCGATGGAGCCATCCACGCCGAAGCTCTTGCAGGGCTTGCCATTCACAGCGTTCAGCGAAAAGAGGCGAGCATCCGGAGTGACGTAAAAGATCCTCCGATCGACGCCTTGGCTCCCTTCTCCACAGGATCCGCCGGCGCCCGCTTCCCAATACGCCACACCCCGATTCACTCCAGCTTCCCGGCCGCCAGGAGCTGCACGCCCTGGATCGAAGAGCCATCGCTGTTCGCCGGTTTCAGCATTGAGGGCGATGGCTTTCCCCGTTTGCGTTGCAAAGTAGAGGGTGTCATCGATCATGAGGGGAGTGACCTCAAACGCGATGACGGAATTGCTGGGGCTCGCCGGCAATTCATATGTCCATGCTCGTTGAAGCTGCGAGACGTTGGAGCGGTCAATCTGTTTCAGCGAAGAAAACCGCATCCCGCCCGGATCGTTGCCGTAATACCGCCACTCGCCACTGGTAGCATTCGGAACGCCCTGACCCATGGCAGGAGAAACGAGTAGGCCGTTGAGCAGAAAAGCACAAACAAGGATGCCTTTGGCAGATCTCAAGCTTATCTCCGTTAATACACCCACCCGGTCCATCGGTTAGTTTCCTGAGTTCTCTCCGTATCGAGGTAGATCTCCTGTGAATCGAGCCTGTGGTTTTTTGCGCAGGAGATGCGCGAGAGGACGGTGCGCGGCGCTAGTTGCCTGATATCGAGCCGCACGCGCCGCATCGTCTGTTTCAAGATGGCCTGCTGATCCCCCTCGTCCTAGATCACGAAGTTGCGGGTGAGTCCTTCGTTGCTAATACGCAGCACTTCAATGTCGAGTATCTTGCCCTAATCAAAGTATTCACTTTTATTGAGCTTATTGTATGCTGAACCAGCAATGCGAGCTTTCTGTCTTATTGTGCTATCTCTCTCCCTCGTTGCTCTGCGGGCACAAACCGGTTCGACCTCCGGTCCCGTTGAATTGGGGAGAGCAAGCGATCTTCTTAATCACGGTCAACCTGCCCAGGCGATTGCCATTCTGCAAAAGCTGGCAGCCGTCGAGCCACCTATCGCGGGCGCAGAACACGAGTTAGGAACCGCTTACTACAGCATCGGCGATCTGGCGGAGGCGAAGGAGGCCTTCGCGAAGGCTATCGAGCAGGATAAGTCTGACCAGGATTCTGTACAGATGGAGGGCCTCACCTTATACCGGCTCGGCCGCCCGGATGCAGCCATCCCTTACCTTGAGCGCGTGGTGCGAGCGAATCCGGATTCAAATGCTGACGCGCACACAATTCTCGGCTTGTGTTTTATAAGACTGAACGATTACGACCATGCGCGGAGCACATACGCAACGTTATTCGGCCAGCCTCCTGATTCCGCAGCCGCCTTTCTTCTGCTCGCTACCATTCTTCGGCAAATGGATCTTCCTGCACCGGCGGAGGCCCAGGTGAAAAAGGCGCTCGACATCGCTCCCAACTTGCCGCTGGCCCATTTCATGTTGGGAGAAATCGCTGTAGGGAAATCGGATTATGGTCAGGCCGCCCGCGAATTTGAGGACGAACGGCGTCTCAATCCCGATTTTGCTCCCGCGTATGAAAGTCTGGGCGAAGCGTATATGCACCTGGAAAAGCTTCCCGAAGCACAAATGGCTTTGACCAAGGCCATCACACTGAATGCGAATCTCACCAGCGCGTTCGCCAAGCTTGGCGCAGTGTTGTTGCGCCGCCAGGACATTCAAACTGCCATCATGTATCTGGAACACGCAGAAAAGCTGGACCCCGGGTACTTCGAAACGCACGTAATTCTTGCCCAGGCCTATAAGCGGGTCGGGCGAGAAGACGACGCCAGGCGAGAAGGCGCAATCGCCGACAAAAGCCGCCATTGAACTAACTCAACTCGACATGGACGATTTCCGCCGCATGCAAGGATGGAATGACGACAGCCACGTACCCGTCCTTCATCGTGAAGGGTACGCTCTGCTGGGACCGGACCAGATGAACTGCCTTCGCGCTGCGCCCTTCAGGCAGGAGGATGCGCGCAGGGATATTGCTCTGAGCGACGAACTCCTGCCGCATACGCCCGTTCGATGCGTCTTTAAAGCCGATATTCGCCAGCACCCACAAAACGAGATCGCCGCCTGAGGTTTGACGCAGAACACCGTAGACCCCCCTGGGAGCATCGATGGTAAACGGAGGATGCGAATCGCGCGCCAGGTACCGGACAGTCGAAGCAAGCACTGTTCGCAACGATGCAACACGGCTCGAAATATAGTGAGCTTCGAGGCTTCCCGCGATATAGATGGTCCGCCCTTTGCCCAGATCATTGGCGATTATTGCCGGGCCCAACACCTTATCCAAGCCAAGGTTCCAGCACTCGGCAATCACACGTGCGGACCCCGTCGCCGCTACAGGGATCAATTGCGTATCGCCCATGAAACGATCGCCGGGCCTGTATTCGCCAAGGCTCGGATGCATCTCCGTCGGCCGGTAATACATTTCCGGCAGAGAACCGGGAGCGCCGCCTTTCAACTCCACACCCAGCACATCGCGGAGCATTCCTCCCGGCCGTACCTCGCCCACATCGTTATAGAGACCTGTATCGTAAGTCGCCAGCAGGCTGCCCCCGCTACGAACCCAGTCGCCCAACACCCGGGCTTGCTCCTCGGAGACTCCTGAAGAACCACACAGCGCCACCACACGCTGGCGGCTCAGCCATTCCGGAGTCATCTCAGTACTCGGCTGGACATCGAGGCTCAGGCGCGCATCGAGCATCGCCAGAACGAACCCCTGGCTCATATCCACGTTCCAGCTTTCTCTGCCCGTGCGCCAGCCCTGCAACGCTTCCCAACTCATGACCACAGAAACGTAAGGCAGCGGTGCGCTGTCTTTGATCAAGGGCTCGGCGCGTTGCATGACAGCGTAGACTTCACGAACCGGGTGGTCGCTGCCGCTGCCAATACCGTAGTACTTGCGATTGAGGGCAACGTAGAGCGGCAGATTCCCGCACGCGAGGTTGGTAAAACCCTCCATCAGGATTTCTTCGCTGTCCTCAAGGTTCGTGCAGTGGACGGCAAACGGTTTGCAATGCGGCGGCTGGTTGAAGTTGGAAACACAATAGCTGCCCAGATACATCTGCGCAATCTTGCCATAGGGCCTGGCCATGGACGCGCCCATGAGGCCCCTTGTCAAGCGTTCATAGATCTGCGTACTGTGCTCGACCATAAAGCCATCGGGAATGCGGTACTGTGTGCGCAAGGAAGTATCGCGCCAGGTAGCACCGTTATGACAGAGGATGAACTTTCCGCTACCATGCAGTATTTCCCGGCAAGCCTCTAAATCCTCGAGGTTCACCTGGTTCCACCAGCGAAACCATGCGATTTTTGCTTCCAGATCAGCCTTGTTCTGCAATCGATCGAGATCCATATTGCTTGCCGCGTGGAAATTTCTTCTGCACGATTCGCAGTAGCAGATGCCGGTGTATTCAAATGCGCTCGGCGCATCGAAATACACGCCATCAATATCGTGCTCGCTGAGTTCACGTACCATCTGGCGCAGTGCCTGGCGATAGACATCGCTGGTCGAGCAGACCCTCATGCTCGGCCCCCAGCCATAGCCACTGAGCGGATGCGCATCGAGTTTGCCGTCGGGGCCACGCAGTGCCCAATCAGAAAACTTGGGATGCTGTTCGATCCATGCCGCATCCATCGTGCTACCGGCAAACTTCCAATAACAGTAAAGATGAATACCCGCCTTGCGGCAGGCCACCGACACCTCGTTGATCAGGTCGCGACCCTTGAGTTCGGGAACCTCAGGCAGGACTTTGCTGGGATAAAAGGCCAAATCGCAGAGAGGCTGAAAGCGCAACGTATCTCCGCCGAGTTCACGCACGATGCCAACCACTCGTTCGGCGTCGAAAGCCTGCATGTAGGGAAAAACTGGCTCCGTATATCCTTCGAAATAGATCGTCCGTGAATAGTGGAGCCAACCGGGTGGAATGTAGCCATCGTGCGCGGGCTGGCCTTGTGGCAAAGCGCTCTGACCAGAACTGGCCAATGCGCCGGAGGGTGAGACCGGAAGCGCCGTCGATGCGGCAAGCGCGGCCGAATTCTTCAAGAAAGCTCGTCTGTCCATGGTCTTCCTCTCCAAGTTTGCGTAACCAACCCGATTCGAGGTCTGGCGCACCATTCAGGCTGACGGCAGTTGAAGCTGCTTGCGCAGAAATTCGAATGTCCCTTTGCCGTTGATGGTGTGAGGGCCTTCGAAATACTCTATGGCGACGCGATCTGCTATCCCCAGGTGTTCATAGAAATGCTGTACGAGCACATATTGTGCCGCAATGGCCTCATCCGTCTTGATTGGGTCGCCTCCGTCCGCCCATCCATGCTCAACCATAAATGGCCGCGGAGCCATGAGGCAGGCCAACTCGGCATAGTTCACCACGTTGGCAAAGTTGAATTCGTACAGGTCATAACTGTCATCGAAGGGGAA
>DASRRN010000356.1:0-8740 GCA_035695685.1 Acidobacteriaceae bacterium
ATCGGCGAGAAGGTCCAGCGGCGAGGAGGAGAGGTTCTCTCTCGGCGTCTATCCAGAAGTGAGTTTGAAAGAAGCGCGCAATCGTAGAGACGAACGTGCAAGCTGCTGACTGCCGGCGTGGACCCGGCGCAACCAGTACGGGGGGGAGCCATGCCGCGGCCACTTTTGGCTTGGGCCTGCCGGAGTGCAAGATTGCAATGGCAAACTAGAAGCTTTCTTGACCAATAGAATTCTCGATCTCACTTGCCTCGCAGGGCGTTTCCCGGCATCCTACATTCTCAGACTGAAAGAGGAGCGTGTGCCATGGCCACAAGCCAGGAAAAAAAATCAAAAGACACCGTCAACGACTCTGCTGAGCCCGAAAAAATAGATCGCACGGCGCCTGCCGGCAGCGAACACTCTCTTGGTGCAGAGAGCGTACGCGATGGGCGCCCCGCTACCGATGACAGCGTCGTCGAAGCGATGGACGAAGAGGGTCCCGGCATCTCTCCTTTCACCCCGGACAAAAAAGGCGCCGGCGGGCGCTAGACGCTGCGCTCATTCCGAAGGCAGGGATTCCTTCAAGGACGTGGCCACGGCGTCGATGGACGTGGTCTGGCTGAGCTGGGTTATTTCGACATCTTGTGCCACCTCGGGCAGGCCGACCCTGGCTGCGATCTGTCTCTCGATTTGCAGCACTGCAGTGACTTCCTTCTCTGCCAGAATTAAAACCTGCAAGATCAGGTGATCGCGCTCGTCGGAACGGCGGCTCAATCGGCCCTGTCTCATCACAATAAAACTGGCGAGAAAGATGGCTTCCACCGCGACAATCGTGTTCTTTCTTGCGCAACGCGGACCATAGGCGCCCCCATTCAGCGGATGCGGATGGGGGCGCCTGGCGCCTGACGACGTGGAGGCAGTGCTAACGGTTCAGATCGTGAATGGTTTCACCCGCTACTTGTGCTGCCTTGCCGGCCGTCTCCTTGACCTCTCCGGCGATCTGGTCAGTAACGCCGTCATCCGCCAGTTGTTCGTTTCCGGCCGCTCTGCCGATGCCCTCTTTCAGCTTGCCCGCCAGACCACCACCGATCCCGGAAATGCGCTGCTTCGACCCCCACAAAGTGGCCCGGCCGGCAGCGTACTCCACGTCATCGTCCCCGGTCGCGTACTTTGGACCAGGTTGATTGAGCACAATGTAGGCTGCGACACCGGCGCCAATACCCGCGATCATCCACGTAAGAGCTTTCATTTAACAAATCTCCCAGGCAGTAGGATGCGTGTGCCGCAAAGGGCGTCAGGGGACGTTGAACTGGGCTCTCAAACGGCGTACCCTATCCGCAACTTGATGGCGACGGCTGAATCGAACCGCCGCACGGCACATCTGAACCCAAAATTCACAAAAGGAGCAACTATGGGCTTACTCGATGCCTTGACGTCTATTGCCGGCGGAGCTTCTCCCGAACACCATGGCGTAGCCGATGCGCTCAGCCAGGTGATGCAGGAACACCCGGGGGGCATGGACGGTATTCTTAATCAGTTAAAGCAAAACGGCCTCGCCGATCAGGTCCAGTCCTGGATCAGCCCCGGAGAGAACAAAAGCATTAGCCCGGACCAGGTGCAACAGGGCTTCGGCCAATCGACCGTGGAAAACATCGCGCAGCGCGCAGGTATCTCTCCATCGGTAGCCAGCGGAATCATCGCCGTTGTTCTGCCGCTCGTCGTTTCTCACTTGTCCGGTAACAGCGGACAGCCGGCGCAACCAGGGGGTCTGGCCGGTTTGGCGGGCAAGATTTTCGGCAGCTAATCCGAATCCCATCCTTGAACCCACACAGGGTTTGGGGATGGGCACCCATTTGGGACGCCTCGATCGAATGATGGCAGCAGTTAATCCGGCAGCGCTCCCCCCGTTGACTTGTCCCTGCATACCACCTCGTTCTAAGCCAGGGTTCTAAGCCAGGACCCTACCTACCTCGCACTGAAGTAGGCAGGATTGCTGCTTGTCGTGCCCACTTCATCGAAGTCTGCAGCGCTCGGAGGCCTTAGCGCTACGGTCTTGCCGATGCACCTTACTTGGCAAGACGAGTCGCCTTGGGGACGGATGGCGAGTCTCCGGCAGGCCTCGGTGGCGTTGGCAGCCCGTAAAAATCAATGAACCCACTGGGTCCAAGCTCGGTGTTGCCAAAGAAGTCCTGCGGACGCTGGGCGAAGGCCGCTATGGACACCAGCACAAGAATGACGATTGCGGAAACTGAAATCGACTTCATGACACGAGCCCTCCCGGAGCTATTCCTGGAGCTATTCTTGGACCCATTGTGGAAGACCGGGTCTGCGTTCCAGTCAGCACGATCTTTCGCCTGATGCTTCTGTCATGATTAGTGCGGTTGACGTCTATTCCGTTACAGGCAAAACAGATAAAAGGCTTCTCGGAGCCGGCACAGAAACGCGCCAAAAAACCATTGCCTGGGTCAAGCCTGCATGAATAACCAAGGGCTTACGGCCCTCCCAAACCGATGGTCATCCAAACCGCGTTACCCTCGGCTGCAACTTTTGCATAACGCCATTCCACTAACGATGTAGGCACGGTACATTCCTATTAACAAAGTTACAAACCCTGTAGTTATGGAGTGTTGATTATGCCTTGCGATAAATTGAAGATATTCGATAAGTCAGCCACTGCGGCCCTTCGCGTTCTGCTGGCGGGTGCTATGCTGTCGCTTTCGCCTCTGGGCGCACTTGCGGCCGATGCACACATCCATGCAAGTTTCGCCGGTGTCTATGTAACCCGGGCGCCCAAGACCGCTCCGACGATGAGTGTGAGCCTGGGTGAGGATGGATCTGCCACGGTTACCCAGGATCCTGGTCAGGGATCCACCACCTTGTTTGGACGCTGGCAAGACGATGGACGCCAGATCAAGGTCACCTTTACTGCAACCGAAGGTGAGCCAGTACCGGCCCCCATGGTTTTCGAGCCTGCCCACGGTAAGTTGCAAGCGATCTCATGGGACCACGAGGCCTGGGGAACTACTCAGCCGCCGGCCATGACCAAGGGATACAAGGTGAAGTACCTGTTTTGGACCACAACGATGCGGTAAAGCTCTGTGCTGAGAATTGGCATTCTCATTTGCCTCAACCAAGCGCGTGTGCAACCACACCACGAGACGGTCGAGGCAAATGAGAGATTTTTGCCTACTGGCGTTTGATCCCGGCAGAATGTAGCCGGCCGGGTTTAGTTCAAAGTACGGTCGTTCGTTAAAGAGCGGTTGTTTCTCAAGACGGCGCGGAACCCAAACGGCAGGGAAAGGTCTCAAAAAAGCCTTTGTTTGGTGGTTCGATTCCATCCCGCGCCTCCACCCTTCTCATTATGCGTACTTCCTCCGGATCAGGCTCTGGATACACAGAGGCAGCTGTATTTCCGGATCTCTTTTCCAATTCGCGTTAAAGCAATGACCTTAACCCGCCGATAGTCCCAATAAGAGACACAAAGTGGACTATATTAGGGTACTTCTCGTCGACGATGATGAAATTGTCCGCATGGCCTTGACCGGTGTGCTGGAACAATCTGGTTTTGTGGTGACCAGTGCGGCCAGTGTGACCGAGGCGCTGAAACTGATCAGCGGTGCAGAGGCATACGATGTGCTGCTGAGCGATCTGCACATGCCCGGAGCTGGCGATGGGCTCACGGTCGTCAGCGCCATGCGTCACGCCAATCCGAAGGCGGTGACCATGCTACTAAGCGCATTCCCGGAGATGACCGCCGCGGCTGCGGCTATCCTACAGCAGGCCGATGAAATCCTGGTGAAGCCAATTGACCTGGCGTCGCTCATCCAGATCATCAAGGAGAGGGTGAGCAGCGGTCCACTTCAGAAGCGGAAGATCGAAACCGTTGCCACGATTCTGGAACGCACCGCGGAGAGCACCATCCGAGAATGGTTCGCGCGCGTAGAAATGCAACCAACGCTGATATCAATTCCGCTGAGCTGCGAGCAACGCTGCCGTTACGTGCCTCTGCTCTTCCGGCAATTGATCATGAGACTGGATTCTCACCAGTCTGTCGGCGGCAAAGACCTGACATCTTTCAACGCCGCCGAGTACGGCTCCCACCGCTTCAGGCAGGGCTATACGGCCGCGATGTTGGTGACAGAGTTGCGCATATTGCAGAGCAGCACCTTTCACACCCTGCAGAAGAATCTGGCCAACATCGACTACAGCGAGCTGCTGGTTGGGGTGATGACCATTGCCGACGAAATCGATTCCCAACTGAGCCAGGCGATCGCAGGTTACAGCGGGGAAGCTCTCCAAACCCCAATTCCATCCACCCATTCCAGCGGTGCTTATGTCATCTGAAGACGCGGTCAGCTTTCAATTTCTGGCCGAGAACAGCACGGATGTCATTTGCCGAGCCGGTGCGGACACCGTCTTGCTTTACGTTTCTCCGTCGTCCTTCCGGGTTTTAGGTTGGAAGCCAGAGGAGATGATTGGAAAGAGACCGGACGACTTTATTTTTGGCGAAGACAGGTCCTTTCTGCCCGCCAGCCAAATTGCCGGTCTCGACGGATCTGCCGTGCGCATGCGAAAGAAAGACGGGACGACTGCATGGATTGAGATCAGATATCGCGTGGTCTGCGATTCCCCTGACGGCGAACCCAGGGAAAAGGTGATCGTCATGCGCGACATCACCGAGCGCAAGCATTTGGAAGACCAACTCTCTGTATTGGAGATCACGGATTCGCGCACCGGACTTTCCACCCATCGCACTTTTGATGAGGCGCTGGAACGGGAGTGGAACCGAACCCTGCGCGAAGGCTCGGAAATGTCGCTATTGCTGCTTGACTTTGATCACTTCCGGCAATTTCACGACTGGCGGCATCATCGGGAAGGCGATCGCTGTCTCGGCGAAGCCGCGGCGGCCGTAATGAGTGCTTTGCGCATAACGGATTTTGCCGCGCGCTACCGCGCAGAGGATATCGCGATCATTCTTCCCTCTACCGACGCCGACGGCGCAGCCAAGGTGGCCGAAAAGGTGCAGTCTGCCGCCCAGGCTCTCCGCTCTCCTGCTGCCGGAACGGGGAAGAGCGAAGGCCGGCTGATGGTGAGTCTGGGCGTCGCGACGGTATCGGCGCGTCCCGGCGCAACCGCCAGAATGCCCGAACTTCTGCGTCTCGCAGCCGAAAATGCGCTGCAGAAAGCCAAGCGAGACAGAATCAAAAAACCACCCGTCCGTGTGGCTGCCCAAGAAAAAGACGAGAGCTATGGGTAAATCTTGATCCAGTGGTTTCTCATCTTGGGGCGGATCACCTGTCCTGCTGTTTCAGAAACGATAGCGTTGGTCGATTCCACAGGCATGTGGCAGTCGATGCAATTATCCGCAATCTTATTTCCCATGGTTTTTGACATGCCACAGCTTTCTACCCGGTGACAGGTCAGGCAGCGATCGGAATACGCAGCCGCCGCGCGCTCCGGTTTGTGGACGTCGTGGCAGGTCGAGCAGCTCATGTTTGGCGAAGATAAGTAACAACGACTTTTCTGCAACAGGCCTACCTGGTTTCCATGAACATCTGGATGATCCGCGATCTTGCCTTCGTTGGGGTGCAGGTAATTATCCAATGGCTTTCCCGGGATATACGAGAATGCCGGGACCAACTCTTCGCTTCGGATACCGTTGTGGCACAGCGCGCATAGATCAACCTGCCGGTCTCGCGTGAACTTGGCAGGATTCAGAATTGTTTCTCCAGCCGATCCGTTCGGAGCGCCCTCAGCAGTCGTCTTGTTTGCCTGGTGGAGCGCAATGTGTTCAGTGGCCGCGCCATGGCAGCGCTCGCAGGAGATTCCCGTCACCAGGCTCGTGGGGTCATATCGATTGCTGAGCGGGTCCGGAGAGCGGGCTACTATCTGTGTGGCGTGACACTCAAGACAACGCGGGACGACGGCGCGCGAGAAATTCATCGTGCCATTCTTGTAGCCGGGGCTATTGATCCATCGGCTACCGTCCAACCAATAGCTTACCGGCAGTTCATACAACCGGTCACCGTGCCAGTACAGATAGCTCTGCCCACGCACACCCGATCCGATCACAATATCCATCCGTTCGGTTCTTCTCTGCAGTTGCCCCGGCCAGCCGGCCACCGCTGTCTGGTAGAACCCGTTCGCCTTAGCCTCCATTTTGAAATACAGTCCCGGGTTATCGCTCGCGGTCGCGGGATCGGCGATCATCAGCACATTTGACCCATCGTGAAATGAGCCAAGAATGGAATCCTTGTTGGCCGGTTGAGATGTCAGGTGGTGTGCGGTGTGCACATACGACGTGCTCTGATCCCGATGACAGGACAAGCACGCAGCGTCTCCTGCATATTTTTCATGCTGCGGTTCAGGCGTTGTCTGGGTAGCAACCTGGAGTGCAGCGCCGAGAAAACCAAGAAGTATCAGTGCCACGCGTGATGGGCCCATGCGAGGCTACCCCTTTCTCCCGCCCTGCTACTTCAGTCTTGCACCGGTACCCAGGATCTCTTCCGAGAACTCTCGAGCACCGCGTCGAGAACGCGCAGTTGGCGAATCCCATCCTCGAAGGTGGGATATTCAACCGGCGCGTTTGCATCGGCGACTCTGCGATAGAAGCGGCGGAAGATCTGCTTGAAAGTGTCATCATAGCCTTCGCTGTGGCCACCCGGCAGGTCAGCGTAACTCTTAGCTCCGTCAGCCAACAGAGAAGGATCTTTGATCACGATTTCGTTCGGCGAATTACGATGGCCGATCCAAAGTTCATCGGGGCACTCGGTATTCCAGGCAGCGGATGCTTTGGTGCCGAAGATTTCGATGAACAGACGGTTCTTGCGTCCCACCGAGACCTGGCTCACCGTCAGCGAGCCCTTCGTCTTCTCACCCATGGCAAAGATCATCGCGCCGAAGTCTTCCGTCTTGATCGCAACTTCGTCATACTCGCTTGGCCGCAGGGTTTTGCCGGTGAAGGTCTCGACCGATCCCTTAGGCTTCTTGCGTGTGGTGAGGAAGGTTGTGAGATCGGCGCATAGGGAAGTAATTTGCCGCCCGGTGATGTGTTCAGCCAGGTCGCACCAGTGGGTGCCGATATCGGCAAAAGTGCGCGACGGTCCCGATTCGATGCGCCAGTTCCAGTCCGTATCGTAGAGCAGCCAATCTTGGGAATACGTCCCTTGCACCACCTGCACGTCGCCGAATTCGCCCGCTTCGTACATGCGGCGCATATTTTGCACCTGGGGATACGCGCGAACGTTATAGAAGGTGCAATTCGCCAGACCCTTCTCCTTGGCCAGCGCTATCATCATGTTTGCTTCCGCAATTGTGGAGGCCAGGGGCTTCTCGCATAGTACGTGCTTGCCCGCTTGCATCGCGGCTTGCGCCATGGGGAAGTGCAGCTCGTTAGGAGTACATATGTGAACGGCATTGAGCTCGGGATCAGCCAGCAAATCCTTGTAATTCCCGGTAGCGCGTTCAATACCCAGGCCATCGGCGAATTTCCGCGCTGCCTCGGCAGTCCGTCCGGCAACACCGGTCACTTCTATGTTGCCGAGACGACGCAGGGCTTCGGTGTGGACCCGCCCCATAAAACCAATCCCAAAAATTGCAGCCTTCAGCTTTTTCATAATCCTATGAGGGGCGGTCGAGCGCCTCGCGGCGGGTTCGCACCAACGCATCTTTTCCCATGAATTCGTGCGGCACGTAGTGGACGACCGGAGCTGATCTGCCGCGTACAATCGGCAATGCGAAACTCAGCAGATCGGTCCCGTAACGTTCCGCGTGAAAGAAAACAGTCCCGATACATGGACTGTCCGGATTCGCGACAATGTCCATGATCTCCATGCTCCCACCATGGCCGACGATCGCAATCTCCGTTCCATTGCCCGCCTGTTTCGCAGCTTCCACGGCCCCGATTGCACTTTCATCGTTGATCCCAACCACCAGAACCTTCTTTCTCGATCGCGACTTGAAGGCCACGGCCGCAGCCGCCTGAGATGTCGCCTTATCACCACCGCCGTCCAGGTGAATAATGGATTTCTCCGCTAAGGGTCCCAGTCGTTCCTGGACTCCTTGTAGGGCGCCCACCAGCCGGCTCTGGATGGTTCTGCCGGCACGGGGTGACTCCAGAAGCAGAAGCGTGTCCACTTGAGAATTCCAATGTCTTGTTGCGTAATCCGCCAGCGCAACTCCTGCAGAGAAACCCGCGCGGTAGTTGTTGACCCCAAAATACACTGTTCCATGATGGGGGTTGACCAGAGAAATGAGGGGGATTTCTGACCGCGAAAGAATATCCGAGATGACCGGGGCGACGTGCTCGTATAGCTGAAACTCAATCGCCAGGTCGACTTTGCTGTCGGCCATTTCTTCCGCATTGCGAATGGCCGTATCCGCATTGCGATCGTTATCCCAAACCACTAGATCGATGCCCGCAGCCGCTGTGGCCTTTTCCAGGCTGCGTTGGATCTCAACCGCTATGCAAATGTGTTTCGAAAGGTTGGCGAAGCCAAACCGCAGCCTCCGTCGCAGCCGGTTAAGACGGTACTGCCGCCCGGATTGGGTGAGGTAATCCCGCAGTACCAGCGTGTGCAGTATTCGATAGGCAGTGGTGTGCGGTATGCCGGTTCGCTTGACAACTTCTTCCAGCGTCAACGATTCGGTCGCGGATCCGAAGCAATCGAGGAGTTCGATGGTTCTCGCAATGATCGGAACCCAATACTTGTCTACTTTGCGAGAAAGTTCTTGCCTGTCTGTTTTGGCCTTCATGGTTCAT
>DASRRN010000357.1:0-10269 GCA_035695685.1 Acidobacteriaceae bacterium
GGGACAAGAATCCGCAACTGATCTTTTCCCCAGGCTTCTCCAAGCGGCAGTTCCGGCTTGCCCCGCATGAGTGTGCAGGCAAAGCGCGGCAGCACCGCCAGAACGCTTCGCTCGCTCACTGGATCCCGGCGTAAAAATGCAATCACGTTTTCCTGGTGTTCCCCAGCGACTTCAAGCGGTATGTACTCCCCACGACGGAAGATGACATGTTCCTGCTGCCGCAGCTGAAGCGCGCGATGCGTGGTCCAAAGCTTGGCTCGGCCGTCAGCCAGGTTGGCGAGCACATCCCGGCACACCGTTCCGGCACCCTCTCGCTCCGACAGCGCTTGCAGTGCATTAAGGTAGCCGGCGCGCTGATCGAAGTCCACGGGCCGCCGGTTATCCGGGTCGACCAGGGTCAATTCCCAGAGTTCGTTGCCTTGATAAAAATCGGGTATCCCGGGAACCGCGGTCTTCAGTGCCACCTGGGCGAGCGAATTGACTGCCCCAAATAACTGTAACTGCGGCAAGAGCGAATTCAGTGAAGCGACGAAAGGGCTCTCTTTTCCGCGCGGCCCCGGCATCATAATGGCGGTGATGAACGCATGCACTGCCTTTATGTACTCAGGGTCGGGATTGATCCAGCTCAGATTGACTTTGGCTTCGCTCAAGGCCTTGAACGCGTACTGTTTGATCCGCTCTACATAGTTGTCCCGGTCATCTTGGCTTTCCATCTGCCACGGCCACGCGCCCAGGATGGTTTGATAGAGGAGATATTCTTCGTTGCCGTCCGGCGCAATACGGCCGTCTTCCATCTTTTGCTTGAATTTCGAATTCAAGCGCTGCCAGCGGTGAACAGACGCCGACCAGAGCTGGGGGAGTTCGGAAAGGACATTGAGACGGTTGCGCACGTCTTCGCTGCGCTTGGTGTCATGGGTGGAAGTGGTGAGCATCGTGTCCGGGGAGTGTTTCAGGCGCTCCTGGTTGCTCTGATGCAGTGCTTCCAGCGAAATACCAAAGGACTTTGCCGAACCCCCAACCTCGTTGGAAGAAAGAAAGCGAGCGTAGACATAGAACGCTGTGTCCTCGACCCCCTTCGCCATCACCGGGCCTGTGAGCTGTTGAAATTTAAGGGCAAAGTAAAGTATCTGCGGATCGGGCTTCTGCTTGGCCGCGGGAGAGCTGTTCTGCAACAGCAGGGTCTCGCGCAGAAAGTCGAATGCCGAGGCATCGATATCCGGATTAAGGCGCTTGGCTCTTGCGATCGCAAAGCGCAAAAAGGCCACGTCGCGAGCCCCGTACTCACCCCGGTCATCGATATAGGTCCGATACACAGGGAAGGCGGCGATGGTGTGGCGCAGGACAGTCTCCAGAATGTTGTCGGTGAAGTCGCGTGCCTTCCGGTTGGACGCGGCAATGCGGCTGAGCAGGTTGGTCAGGGCATACACCTCGCTGGCCAGTGCCGTTTGCATCACTTGCAGCTTGGACCGGTAAATAATTTCGTCCGGGTCGGCCGGGTGTCCTAGAACCTGGGCATAGAGCACGTTGAATCGCCTTTCGTTGGTGCTCTGGATAAAGATGCCGTTGGCCAGGTAGACGAAGTCGTAGCCGGAAGTGCCGCGAACCGGCCACTCGGGGGGCAGGTATTCGCGCGGCTCCAGTATTTTCTCGACCACCGTGTAGAGCGGCCCCTGGCTCTGCGACCAGTTGTATCCGCGGACCGGATCGAGGATGCTGCGCTCGATTCCGTTGGCGGCGGTCTCCTGCTGCGGTTCCTCCCCGGCGCACTGGCTGGCGAGGTACAGGAGCTGCAGCCGGATGAGGTACTGGCGGGGATTGAACATGCCATCGCAGTGGTCGATGCGCAGCCCGGTCACTTGGTGCGAAGCAATCAGCTTCCGGATTAAGCAGTGCGTAGCCGCGAAGACCTCGGGATTCTCCATGCGCAGGCCGACCAGGTCGTTCACATCGAAGAAGCGGCGGTAATTGATTTCCTCCGCGGACGTACGCCAGGAGGCCAATCGATAGGGCTGCGCGTCCAGCAAAAGGTGAAGACGGTCGAAGCTGTGGGGATCCCCCTCGATGCCGTTGATGGCTTCAAGTGCATGCTTGATCAGCGGCTGCATTTCCTCCGAGCGAAGTGCGTCCCGCAACCTGGGCATCAGCTCCGCCAATTGTGTGCGCCGCTCCTCCTTTAGATCGTCATTGCTGCTTTCATGCGGCGGAATCTCGTCAATCTGTTGCAGCAGTTCGTAAAAAGACTGCGGCATGGGATTCGTACCGCCACCTGCGCGGTCGAAGATCAAGTTCACTGTGCGCGGCGCGATCGGCATGGTGTGATCGTAGTAATGAATCAATGGGCGCCCGTCTTCAATGGACACCTGGATGTGCTTGCGTTCGAGTTCGGCGCCGTATTGGTCACCGAGGATGGGCAGAAGAAGTTTGTTGCGCAGGGCAGGTTTGAGCGGCTTCCAATCAAGATCGAAATATTCGGAATACCGCGAAGCGTGCCCGTTCTCCAGCACGTCCTGCCACCATATGGAGTCGTTACCCACCCCCATATGGTTGGGCACGATGTCGAGCAAAAGGCCGAGACCCTGGCGCTGCAACTCCGCTGAGAAGCTGGCAAAGCCCTCATCTCCGCCCAGCTCCGGATTGAGCCGGTCGTGACGAGTGAGATCATACCCGTGCATGCTTCCAGGCCGGGCTTCGAAAATGGGCGAGGAGTAGAAGTCGCCAATGCCCAGCTGCTTGAGGTAGCCCGCAACCGCCCGCGCATCCGCGAACGTGAACCCTTTGTTCATCTGCACCCGATAGGTTGAGACGGGGACCCGGGCATCGGTGTGCAGCACTCGCTCGACACACTCCCTCATTTCGTTGGAGGCTTCCTGCCGCGGGTTGGCTTTTACCGGGGCCGGCTCAGGCACGGTTGCGCTCGTTGAAGAAAAATGGCTGGCGACGGACATTTTGCATTGGATGCGCTCCCTCAAGGTCGAGGATCAGCAATTGGCCCACCCAAATTCACCCGGTCGCTTTACGAATTCGCGCCCAGCACGGAAAATGGAGATACAGCGGTTTCACGATAGGTGTAGCCGGTGAAAATGCTTCCCACGGAGCTTTTCACCAAGAAAAGCCCCACTTCTCAAAGGCCGGATCGGGCCCAGTGATCGTGAAACTGCTCTACCCCATTGTAACGAGGAAGAACCCATGCCACTTTCCGGCGAAGCCATCCGAATGATGAACTACATCGACGATATTGCGACCACACTCCGGCGTATTCTCGCCTTGGCCCCCACCCTTTCCGCGGAGGAACGCAAGCGAGTAGGCGAATACCTCAAGGTTAGCTCGCCCAGCGCCGACGAAGCGATGGCCGCCCTGAACCTCAAATAACGCTTTTCTGGAACAACCGCGTTGCGAGACCCGTGTCAAAGGGTGACCGCGATGCAATCCCCGGCTGACATCTTCGGCGAGGTCTTTCGAGCCATCTGGGCCCACAAGCTGCGTCGTTAGTCCGTATCAGGCCGTTTGTAGGGTTGCTGCAGATATTTCCGCGCCTCGTTCACCGCACCCTGGGTGTTGTCGTTGGTCTGCACCGCCTGCCGGTATTCGTTGACTGCCCGATCCCGCTGCCCGGTGACGTCGAATATTTTCCCCAACGCGATGTGGCTCCAGACCTCAGTCCATTTGGGCTCGTCGTCCCCGCGCAGCGCATCACGATAGGCATTCGCCGCTGCCTGGTAGTTGCGTTGGCTGAATAACACTTCGCCGATGCGGTAGCTGGCGAGCGAGCTATTGGGGTTGGCAGTGAGAGCCTTTTGGTACTCCGCCAGAGCCCCAGGATTATCCCCCTCCGCGACCAGTTGTTGGCCGCGGAGAATCGAGATCCGCACTTGCATATCCGGAGTATTCTTGAGCACCCAATTGTCCGGGTCGATGGAGATATGACGCGGCCGGCCAAATGTATCCACGACATATTGCGAATTGGTGCCGACCACATCCACTCTCTTCATCTCCGTTTTGCCTTCGGTTTCAACCCGAAGTTCAACTGGCATATTGAAGAGATCGAGGTCTTGGCCGATCTCACCGATGGTACGAAATCCTTTGTTATTTCCTAAGCGATAGACGGTGTATTTGTTGACAAACTGGGGTGCGCCGGTTCCATCCAACCATTGTGCAAAGAAGGGTGTGAGCTGCTGCTGAGACTCCTGCTCAGCCACCTTCTCAACGTCCCGGGTACGGATCGGCTTGTCCGAGTATTGCGTAATCAAAGCCCGCAACGTCTTGGTGAAGTTGTCATCGCCGATCTCCCAGCGAAGCATATGGAAGATCATGGCGCCCTTCTCCAAAGTCATGGATTGGAACTGCGGTGAAAAGGGATCCAGGCGTCCTGCCGAAGTCAGCGGGATGGTGTCATAGGCCAGCGCACCGGCTGAGATATCGATCACCGCGGCCTGTAACGCCGTCTGCCCCGCGACCCGCTCCACGTACATCAGCTCTCCGTACCGGGACATGCCATTGATGATCCAGAAGTCATTGAGTGTTGCGGGAGTAACTGTGCTCCCCCACCATTGGTGCGCAATGGTGTTCGCCAACAGGCGGTAGTTGTTGCGGTCGGCGATGCGGGCACCGGCAATGGCGGCGATCTCCGGAGCCCAGTAGGAGGGCAACGTGTCGTCCGGAAGCTCCACGACATATAACAGCCGGGAAGCCGGTTCCCCAAAACTTTCGCTAAAGAAATCAAATTCCTTGTTGGCGGTTTGCGCGTACTCCGGACCGCTTTGCTTGTGGGCGTCGGTGAGGTACACCCGTACATTGGGAGATCCGGCCACAGCCACGGGGTTATTGAACTTGCCGGCGATGATCGTGCCCGGGAAGCTGGGCTTGGTCCAGTTGAAACTGTATTGCTGACCGCCGGAGACGGAGCGGGGACTACCGGTGCTGCCGCTGCCCACCACCTTGTAGCCGGCCGGGATGGTTACATGGATTTCGGCCGTAAACCGGTCGGTCAAATACCCCACCATGGGGAACCAGCGGCCTGCATACAAGAGATAACTGATGGGATCGCCAATCGATGCCACCTTGAGTCCTTCTACCGGACTCTCTTCGCTGCCGCTGAGCGTTCCCTCATACGCAAAGGTGAAGGTAGCAGTCGCCCCCTTGGTCATAGGGCTCGTCAGGCCGACGCTGATGGTTGCATTGGGGCCGCGCTCGCCGTTGAGCTGGTGATTTTGCCCATCCGTCACGCTGCTTACCTTGAGCGCATTGTGCAGTTCGAAAATGGCGGAGCTTACGGTGTCGGTCGCAGTAAAGGTTACCCGTGCGGTCGCTTTGAGCGTGTGCTGGGCGGGATCGAGCTGAGCATCGATCACGTAACCGGTAATGTTGATGTTGGGCCGCTCTGCGGCGAAGAGGTGCGGACCAGCCAACCACAGCAAAGCGGTCAGCAGCAACAAAACCCTGGCGGGAATCCTGGAACTGCGCGTCATCGAAGTCATTCAACGGGCCATGATGAAACCAAAGCGGATTGCAACCCCGGCGGCTCCGCCGCGGGGATCAATTGCAAGGCAATACGGGCTGCGTACTGAATCGCTCCCTCGCCGTTTACTCGCAGTGCGGCTCCAACGGTGCGCAAGTCTGACTGCATTGTTGCACGAGCCTCCTCGTTTTCCAGCAGCGGGCGCACCTGCTCCACCACGTTGGATGCGGTGAAGTCATGCTGGATGAGCTCCGGCACAATTCGGCGTCCGGCGATCAGGTTGACCATGCCCACATGGGCCACGCGGACCACCCTCTGCGCCACCGCATAGGTAATGCGAGACACCCGGTACACCACCACAAAGGGGTTGCCGATGAGAGCTGCCTCAACGGTGGCGGTGCCGCTGGCTACAATGCTGGCGCGCGCGTGCTGCAAAACTGCGCGCGCATCATGGACCACCCGCACCCCGGCCGCCTTCGCCTGCCGGGTGAAGCCCTGAACCTGCGAATCCTTCAGCGTAGGGGCCACGGGTAAGAGATATTCATAACCCGGACCCAGCAATCGAGCGGCTTCGAGCATTGGCGGCAAGTTGGAGTCGAGCTCCCTGGTGCGGCTCCCGGGCAGCAAGCCAACCCAGGTTTTTGACGTGTCCAGACCGTTTTCGCGAGCAAATTCTTCCCGGGTCACTGTGGGCGGGTCAAGATCCGCCAGCGGGTGACCGACGAAATCAGCGGCAACGCCCCGTCCGCGGTAGAAAGCTTCTTCAAAGGGGAAAATCACCAGCATTCGGGTCACATTGCGCCGCACACCTCTTATTCGCCACTTCTTCCAGGCCCATAACTGTGGACTCACAAAGTAGACCACGGGGATTTTCAAGCGGTGAAGCTCGGCGGCAAGATTCAGGTTTACGTCAGGGAAGTCAATCAGGATAGCGAGATCGGGCCGTTCCGCGCGCAAACTTGCCTTCAGTTTTCTATATTCTCGATAGACATGCGCCATGTGCAAAATCACTTCGGTGATGCCCATTACGGCAACATCTTCGGCACGCACCACCCGGCGCAATCCCAGTTCCGCCATCCGCTTCCCGCCGAGGCCGAAAAAATCAGCCTGCGGGTCCAGGCGACGTATCTCCGCCATCAGCAACGCGCCGTAGTGCTCTCCGCTGGCCTCGCCGGCAGACAAAAAGATTTTGGGACCAGGGCCTAGTGCTGACATTGCTGTTCCCCGAACTTCCTCTTGCTTCCCGGGCGCGCCATCCTAGTCCGTGCCCACGGCAAGGCTGGCGTCCAAAAATCCGCTGGCTGTCCGCGCGGCCTGCACTTCCTGGTCCTTGTATTGCAGCTGGTAGAGCTTCCAGTAGATGCCGCGCTGCCCCAGTAGCTCCTGGTGAGTGCCGAACTCTCGCAACACGCCCTTGTGCATGACCAGGATTCTGTCCGCCTGCTGCACGGTCGACAGTCGATGGGCAATGATCACCGAAGTGCGCCCCTGGACCATGCGTTCGAGCGCGGAGCGGACCCGCATTTCGGTATCGGTGTCCACGCTCGAGGTAGCTTCGTCAAGTATCAGGATGCGCGGATCGTGCGCCAGGGCACGGGCAAAATTGATCAGCTGCTTCTGCCCGGTGGAAAGACTATTGCCGCGTTCGCGCAGCGGCTCATCAAATCCACGAGGCAAAGCCCGGATGAAGTCGCCCACATTCACCTCATCGGCCGCGGCCATCATCCGCTCATCTGTGATCCAGTCCGAACCCAGCCGAATATTCTCAGCGATGGTACCGGTGAACAGGAACGGATCTTGGAGCACTACTCCGAAATGGCGCCGTAATTCCGTGACATCCTGTTCACGAACGTCGACGTCATCGATCCGCACGCTGCCACGCTGAATCTCGTAGAAGCGCATCATTAAGCCGGCAATGGTGGTCTTGCCGGCCCCAGTGTGGCCTACGATGGCCGCTGTCTGGTCGGGCTCGATCACGAACGACACGTCTTTGAGAATCCATTCCACCTCTGGAGAGGCAGCGAGAATCTCCTCCGTGCCCTCGGCCTGTTGGATGGCCGCCAGTTGCTGTTCATCCAGCCGCTGATACGTGAACCAGACATGGC
The DNA here is from genome assembly GCA_035695685.1 of Acidobacteriaceae bacterium. Taxonomy (GTDB): domain Bacteria; phylum Acidobacteriota; class Terriglobia; order Terriglobales; family Acidobacteriaceae; genus PALSA-350. The sequence continues at coordinate 7,561 of DASRRN010000357.1, forward strand.
GGAACTCGATTCGCCCCGAACCGTCGCAGGCGCGCGGTGCGGCCGGGCTTTGCAGCTCCGGCGGAGTGTCGAGCAGCCTGAAGACGCGCTCGCTGGCAGCCATCGCGGCCTGCAGGATGTTGTATTTCTCGCTCAGGTCCTGGATGGGGCGGAAGAAGCGCTGAGAGTATTGGATAAAGGCGACCAGCACGCCGATGGTGACTGCATTGCGCAGCACCCCATACCCGCCCAGCCAGATCACCAGGGCGATGGCAACGGAGCTCAGCAATTCAACCGCGGGGTAATAGAGTGCATAGGCCAGGATGGCGTCTTTGAAGGCCACCATGTGCTGCCGGTTGACGGCTTCGAACTCTTCGAAGGAGCGCTGCTCGCGGTTGAACAGCTGCACCACGCTCATCCCGCTCACATGCTCCTGGGTGGAGGCGTTGATACGGGCGATTGCGGAGCGAATGCGCCGATACGAGTCGCGCACATGCTTACGGAAGACGCGCGTGATCCCAAGGATAAGAGGCAGCACGGCAAACGCGATCAAGGCCAGCCACCAGTTCATGCGCAGCATAATCACCACGATGAGAACGAGAACGAAAACATCCTCAAAAATGGCGAAGACCCCGGAGGTGAACATCTCGTTCAGCGCGTCAACATCGCTGGTTAGCCGGGTGACCAGGCGCCCTACCGGATTGCGGTCAAAAAAGCTTACGTGCATGCTCTGGATGTGCCGAAAAATCTGGCTGCGCATGTCGAACATGACTTTCTGTCCGGTCCACTGCATCAGGTAGGTCTGAACAAATTCGAGCAGATAACTGAATACCAGCGTGCCCAAATAGACGCTGGCAATTTGCGTCACCCCCACCATCGCATTCGAGCTTAGCCAATGCGTCCACGCCGGCGAATGGAGCGCGGGCCGCGCGGTCATGTAACGGTCCACAGCGATCTTAGTCAGATAAGGCCCGAGAACATCTGATCCAGCTTTGAGCAGGATCGCTACCAGCGAAATGACCGCCTGCAGCTTGTAGGGTCGTAGGTAGGTCAGCAAACGACCCATCAGACGGCTGTCATACGCCTTGCCGACAACATCGTCGTCGTGCTGCTGGGGTTTGCGATGTTTCTCGGCGTTTGGTTCAGCCATGGGCTTCGAGTCTTATTTTACTTGGCGTTAGGGCGAATGGAGGATGTCAGAATAGATAGCAGGACTTTGCCGGCAGATGAATTCTCTTGGGATTTACATTTCGGTTCCGTTTTGCCGCGCCAAATGCACCTACTGCAATTTCGCCTCCGGAGTATCGTCCGTGGGTGCACATGAGCAATATGTCGCCCGGGTTTGTGAGGACATCCGCAGCCTGCGGCAGCGTCTGGGCGGCGCGGCCATTCCTGAACAGGTGGACAGCATTTACCTGGGCGGAGGTACTCCCAGCGTGCTTTCTCCAGCCCTGGTGGGGGATCTTGCCCACACCCTGCGCCAGGAGTTTGATATTTCACCTGCAGCGGAAATCACCCTTGAGTGCGCTCCAGGGCAGCTTGACGACCCGGCATTGGACGCCATGCTTGCCTTTGGCGTCAATCGGATAAGTTTCGGCGTCCAATCCCTGGTGGATCGTGAGGCAGCGGCTACAGGACGCTTTCACACCCGGCAGGTAGTGTTGAGCGACCTCGAACGTGTCCGTGCCGCAGGGCTGCACAATCTTAGTATCGACCTGATTGCCGGCATGCCCCATCAGACCGCGGCCAGTTGGCAGGAGTCGCTCGAGGTGCTGGCTGCGACCGGTGTGGAACACGCCAGCATCTACATGCTGGAAATCGACGAGGATTCGCGCCTGGGCCGGGAGTTGCTGGCCGGCGGCTCGCGCTATCACGCGCAGGCTGTGCCCAGCGAAGAGCTGACTGCAGATCTGTATGAGAGCGCTATTGCTGCTCTTGAAGCCGGCGGACTACGGCAATACGAAATCTCAAACTTCGCCCGCGGCGGGAGCGAGGCGCGGCATAACTTGAAGTATTGGCGCCGGCAGCCCTATCTTGGTTTTGGCCTGGACGCGCACTCCATGGTCCGTACCGCGGACGGTTCTGCGCTGCGCTTCAGTAGTACCCCGGTCCTGGCCGAATACCTCCGTGGTGACCAGGCGCAGGATGTACGCCAGGTCACCTCTTGCGAAGCGCTGGAAGAAGCCTGGTTTCTGGGTTTGCGCTTGCGTGCCGGAGTGTCGTGGCAGGCCCTGGCGGCGGACTTCGGGAGTGATCGCGTGGAGAATTTTGTGCCCCTGGTGCGCGAGCTGTGCCAGCTTGGACTGCTCACCGACCAGGAGGGTGTGGTGTGCCTGACCCAGCGTGGTCTCCTCTTTTCAAACGATGTCTTTGCCCGTTTCCTCGGAGTAGAGGAACCTGAGCTTCAGTTGCCATGAGTGTGGAGGAAACTTTGTCTACCAGGACCTTGCCCAGGCCTGAAACGATTGCTCAGCAGTCAACCGCGTCCATCGACCTGCGCAGCGATACGGTCACCCGTCCGACCCCTGCCATGCGGGCCGCCATGGCCGCGGCTGAGGTGGGGGATGATGTCTATGGCGAAGACCCCACCGTAAATCGCCTGGAAGCACGCGCCGCGGAGATCTTTGGCCGCGAAGCGGCGTTATTTGTACCCACGGGCACGATGGGCAACCAGATTGCGATCCGCATGCACACCGAGCACGGCCAGGAGGTGGTCTGCGAATCCCGCGG
>DASRRN010000358.1:0-3558 GCA_035695685.1 Acidobacteriaceae bacterium
ATTGGCATGAATGCCCTTGCCGTCTACATGGCAACCATACTGTTTGATTTCCGAAAGGTCGGCAACATCTTCGTCGGGCACCTGCTCCCGCGAGTCGGCAGATGGGATCTGTTTCTTAGCGAGTCCGCGGCGTTGGTAATCGTTTGGTTGATCCTGTACTGGATGTATCGCACCAAATCATTCATCAAGGTGTGATGTGCCAATGCCTCAAACGCCCGGAATCGCGAGGAGCAAACGCAATACACAAAGTAGTCAATGTAGGGGAAGCCTGGATTTTGATTCGGTAATAACCTGAGTGCAAATAAGAATTGGTTACAGTTTTGAGCTGAATGCCCTTCAGGACAAGTAAGCCGTGTCTTGCGTGGCAAGGCCATCGGATTCCAAAAAGCACAGTAGCGCAATTGAGTAATCTTTTGGGGGGCTTACATGAAATTTGACTTCAGAGCTAAAGTATCGACGCCGGTGTTATCGCGTCCAGGTCAAAGAGAAAACGGCAACACTCTCGATGGTCAGCATCCACCAATCTCGTTCAGCGCCAGAGGCCTGGCATACCTGTTGCCTGTCACGTACTTTTTGCTGTTGGCGGTATTCGTAACGCCGCGGCTGGGGGCGCAGATCGCCACCGGTGGCATCACGGGAACAGTGAAAGATACTTCAGGCGCGGTGATAGCTGACTCCCAGGTAAGTCTCACCAATGACCAAACCGGCGTGGTACAGGACACTCGTTCCACCTCCACCGGAACCTACGTGTTTGAGTCTGTGCCGGTTGGCACCTACACCTTGCGGGTAACGCATCCCGGCTTTCAAGACGTCCTGATCAAGAATATTCAGGTGCACGTCCAGTTTGTCCTCACGGAGGATGTATCGCTGCCTATCGGTACGGCGCAACAGCAGGTCACGGTCTCTGCTGCGGCTCCCCTGCTTCAGGCTGAGAGCGCCGCTTATCGCAACAACGATTGAGTCGAAACAAATCGTGGATCTGCCGCTCAACGGACGCAACTGGGCCTCACTCTCGCAGCTCGCGGCCGGGGTAACCACGGCATCCACGCAGTTTTCGGGGGCGCCGGGCAGCGCTTACTTCGCAGTGGACGGTATCAACCCATGGCAGATGGATTTTCGGCTCGACGGCATCGACGACAACGTCGAATTATACGGCGGCCCGGGACCGACCAACAGCAACGTGAACATCACCCCGCCTCCGGATGCGATTGAAGAATTCCGTCTGCAGAACGGGGATTTCAACGCCGAGTTTGGGCACTCGACCGCGGGGATTATCAACGCGGTCATCCGTTCCGGAACGAACAGAATCAAAGGCGATCTTTGGGAATTCATCCGCAATGACGCGATCGACGCCAACGACTATTTTTCCAAACAGAACCATCAGCCCATCCCGGAATATCGTCAGAACCAGTTTGGCGGCACTGTTGGCGGCCCAATCATGATTCCCAAGCTGTACAACGGAAGGAATAAGACGTTCTTCTTTTTTGACTATCAAGGCACGCGGATTATTCAACCCAGTCCTTATACCGACAACGTTCCGTCGGCTCTGATGCAAAGCAGTAACTTTACGAACCTTCAGGACCTGATCACCTATAACTCCGGCACCAAGACGGATGCTCTGGGACGCATCTTTCCCTACGGCACTGTTCTTGATCCGGCAACCACGCGTACGGTCGCTGCCGGGGCGCTCGACCCGGTTTCCGGGCTGCCTAACACCAGCAGCAGCACGGTGTATGTGCGCGATCCCTTTTTCAATGGACCCGTGCCTCCGGGCCTAACGGATTACACCGGTCTGACGGCGGAACTCAACCTGCTGCCCGCCGGACGACTGGATCCCAACGCGATTAAGTTGCTGCAGCTATATCCGAAAGCCACATCGAGCGGCCTGGCCAACAACTATTTTCAAAACCCTAAAACTCCTCAAACCATCAATCAGCTCGATTTTCGCGTCGATGAGACCCTTGGGGCACACGACAACTTGTTTGGCGTCTACGACTGGAGCCATCTCACCGTGAATGTGCCGAACAGGCTACCGGGACTTGCCGATGGCGGGCAGTTCGGGACCGGCACAATCTTTATTCCGGTCTACGGCATCGCGCTGGGAGAAACCCACGAGTTTAATCCGACTCTGGCCAACGAGGCCCATGTTGGCTGGAATCAAAACGTACAGCACCAGCTTTCCTCGAATGGAGGGCAACTGGGAATCCCCGAGCAATACGGAATACAAGGTATTCCTCAGGTAGCCGAAAATGGCGGTCTGCCCAACTTCAGCTTCTGCGGGCCGAACACATACTGTGCTACCAGCGTCGGTTTTACTACTCTGGGCACCTCCACTTATATGCCTACCCTCTCAACGATTACGTCGCTTGAGTTCATGGACAATGTCACCAAGGTACGTGGCAGCCACACCTTCAAGGCCGGCTTGCAGTTCGACAGGCTTTACGGCGCCGTCTTACAACCCCCTTACGGCCGCGGGTCCTTTACCTTTAACGGGCAGTACAGCGATGTTCCCAATGCGAACACCGGGCTTCTGGGATTCACCGATATGCTCTTGACTCCAACGAACTCGACTGATCCGAATGGGATCAACAATATCGGGGGGCTTAGCAGCTTCATGGCTTCAAACGTCGCTACCAATCGCGATCTCCGCTACTATTGGGGCGCCTACTTTCAGGACGACTGGAAGATAACCCCGACGTTGACGCTCAATCTGGGGCTTCGCTGGGATCACTTCACGCCCTATGCAGAAATCGATGGGCGGCAAGCCAACTTTGTCCAAAGCGGCAACGGAAATGGAAATACCGGCACCTTCTACATTCCTAACCAGGGCTGCAACGTGCCGCGCGCCCCTGCCTTCGATTCGCTCCTAGCATCGAGCAATATACAAGTTAATTGCACCTCCAATAAGGCGACAGGAAATGCGCAGACGCTCAATTTCGCCCCCAGGATCGGATTCGCAGACCGTATTACCCCGCTCCTCGTGGTGCGCGGCGGCTTTGGCATTGCCTATGGGGCGCTGGCAAACATCGGATTCGGGGGAAATATCGGGAACAATTATCCGTTTGCTTATGTCAATTCCCTGAATAGCATCAATGGTCAAACACCCTTTACCACTCCCGCTGGAATTCCAGCGGTCTTTGAGACTGCGGTGGCAAGTCTAAATGTCCAGGACCCGGCGCTGGTTACCCCGAATGGCCTGAGCCTGATCGGCAGGCAATATAGTTACCACACTCCGTATACCGAGACTTTCAATCTGTTTACTCAATATCAATTTGCACCGCACGATGCTATTCAGGTTGGATATGTGGGCGTTCTGGGTCGCCAGCTGGACAGCTTTGCAACCCACAATTCTCCCAGTGAGATCTTGCCCGTGGGTACAAATATCTACGATTACATTCCGTTCCCCTCATTTGCTCCGAACTCATTCTATGAAATTACAAATGGGACGAGCAGTTACAACTCTATGCAGTTGACTTACCAGCATCAGACCAGCTTCGGGCTGAACCTGCTAGGCAACTACACGTATAGCAAGTGCATGACAGACCAGGCGTTTTACGC
>DASRRN010000359.1:0-13953 GCA_035695685.1 Acidobacteriaceae bacterium
TTTTTCGACGCAGAAAACAGCTTCAAACCTCGCTTATGTGTCCTGATCGCACGCGTCGAACCGGAGGATGTGATCGAAGTGTGGCGACTACTGGATGCTGCGCCGGTTTGTCGCAGGCGAAGAATGAAATTAGCAGTCAAGTCCTGCGCTTATGACCTTGTTGGAGCGCTTGAACATTTGGAGCATGGATGGACGCTTCTCTCTGTTTCCGTTCGCCCCCCTGGTTCCTCTGACTGAGTTGGCAGGAAATAGAGGCCTCGTATCCGCGGATGCGGTGCTTTGCCGTGCCTTCACCCGGGGGGCACTCGATCCGCTTGTGTCTGCTCTGTCAACGGTCCTCCAAAATGAGAATCGAGTCCTTGAAGTCGAAGGTTACGGTCTTGAACGAACTCAATATATCCATCCCAATGACGCCGTCTGCTTCCCCGAACTTGAAATCGCCGACCACAATGTTCCGCCGGAATGAGCAGTGCTGCTCCTTGATGTTCGAATCGCCGAGCGTGAATCCGGCTGGGACGACGAACGCCGACACGCTTCCTTTCGCCAGGTTCATCGTAATTCTGTGGTCTGTGTCCATTGTCGGCAGTATCTTTATGCTGAAAGTACTCAAGGCTGCGCCTGTGTCGAGGAGCAGCGTGGCTCGCTGCCCGTTCACGCGAGCCGGCACTAAAATGTAGTCCCCCCGCGCATGGAACGAGATGCGGTGCTCTCCCTTCGGCGCTTCGGGTGATGATTCCTGGCCTGGCGACGGCCGGCCGACGACTGCCAAAAAGACTACGATCGCAATTCCAAGTCGCTTTCTTGCCATATCTTCCCCGCCGGATTACGGCTGCGATGGAAAGTAGGCGCTCGGCCTGTACCCGGCAATGAACGGAGGAATAGTTTTCGGTAAGTCGGAGGTTAGGACGTAGGAACATGAAAATAAAATGGTTGCAGGCTATAAGGGCAGCTGGAATTTTGACCTGTGTTAGACTCGCGGCATTCCACTAACGTTTGGAGCAGAGGGGTTCCTTTGCCCACGTCGACCAGGTTTCGCTTCGACGCATTCGAACTCGATCCGGCGTCCGGCGAACTGCGCAAAGCCGGGCGGCTGCTGAAGCTCCAGCCACAGCCGTTCCGAGTGCTCGCACTCTTGATCGAGCATGCCGATCAGCTGGTGAGCCGTGAAGAGATCCAGCGCTGCCTCTGGCAAGACTCCACCTTTGTCGACTTCGAACATGGCATCAACTTCTCCATAAACCAGATTCGAGCCGCACTGGGGGACAGTGCGGCCAAGCCGCGGTATGTCGAGACGCTTCCCCGCCGCGGCTATCGTTTTGTGGGCAAGCTGGAGCAAGAACCCGTTCCCAAGCCACCGGAACCGCCAGCTCTTGAGCAAACGGTCCCCCCAGCCCTCGTCCCGCCTGCCCCGGTCTCCCCGGGTAAGAGCCATTCAAGGAGGGCGCTCATCCTTTCTTTTGCATTACTCCTTGGTCTGTTGGTCTTGGCTTCCCTTCAATATTGGCGGGGCAGAAGGACCCCGGCAACCAACGTCCGCAAAGCATTGGCGGTCATTGAAATTGAGAATCACTCCCAGGATCCAGCGCTGAATTGGTTGGGCGATGGAGTGGTCGATCTGCTCACTACCGACCTGGCGCAGGCTAACAATCTCGATACCATTTCCAGCGAACGAGTCCGCGATCTGATCGGCCGCCAGGTCAAGCCAGGGCAGGCATTGGCCCCAAGCCAAGCCCAGGCCGTGGCCCAAAAGGCCGGCGCGGACCTCTTTATCAGCGGCGGCATCCTGAAGATGGGGAATGGCTTGCGGCTCGATCTGCGGGTGCAGGATACGGCCTCCGGCAAGGTGCTCTTAGCAGAAAAAGTGGAGGGGGAAAGCCCCCAGGCCGTGTTCTCGATGGTGGACGAAACCACAGATCGGATCGTGTCACGGCTTTCTGCGGGAGAACCACGACCCAGTGGCGGAAAGCTCACATCCAGTTTCGGCGCCCTCCATGCGTATGAAGAGAGCGTCACCGACTATAACCGTTCGATGGACGAGGAGGCCACCGCGTCGCTTCAGCGCGCCGTTGAATTGGATCCTCAGTTTGCGATGGCCTACTTCGAACTTGCCAAACTACTTCCCGATTACAGAGCAAGGCACGAAGCAATCACCCGTGCGGCGTTGCTCGCCGAACGCCAGGGTCTACCCGAGCAGCAGAGACTGCTCATCCATGCCCGGCAATTCGTGATCGAAGATCGCTTGGAAGAGGCTATTCAGACATTCCAGACCATCATTCGCCGCTTTCCAAAAGAGATTCAGCCGCGCTATTTCTTGAGCGGGCAACTCTTGGGTCGGGGGGAATTGAAGGAGGGCACAGCGGTATTAGAGGAAGCAGCGAAACTGGACGATTCCAAGGAAACGCTCATCTGGAACGACCTCGCCTATGACTACGCGCTACAGGGCGATTGGTCGCGAGCTTTGGACGCTGTCGACAGATATGCTGCACTGCTCCCGCCGAATGACCCCAACCCTATCGATACCCGAGCCGACGTTTATGCCATGGCCGGAAACCCGGGTAGAGCCCTCGCCGAGTACAAGCGAAACCTGGAAGCACATCCGGACTTCAGCTATACGCGGGAAAAAATTGCTCTTGTCTACCTTCTCGCCGGCAGAAATCGGGAGGCGGAAGAAGCGGCTCAATCTGCTTATCAGAAAACAAAGGGCGCCCGGCGCGCCCTTGCCATCGAAGTTCAGGGAGACGTTGCGTTGGTCAACGGCAACCTTGACCTTGCGGAGAAACACTACGAGCAGGCCGCCGGCATCTCCGGACAAGACCCCTTGAGAGCTAGAACGCAAACCTGGAAGGCGGGTGAAGTGTATTTTGAGCAGCAGAAACCGCAAGCCGCGCTCACCATGGCTAAGCGCCTTCCCGGGTTCGGTGCAGCGGAGGTTCGCGGTGTCGCTTACCTTCTCTTAGGCAACGGCGCAGAAGCCGAAAACGAATTTACTTCGGCTCGCAGCTCCATGGTCCCCTTCTTCAGCGACCGTCGAGCGGACGCGTTAATTACCTTGGATCGGCTCCGCGCAGCCAAATATTCGAGCCAGTGGCGCCAGGTCATTGATGGTTGGCCCGCACTGGCCGACTACCTGAAACCCTTAAATGGGTTCCTCGCAGGTCGAGCTTACGCGGAGTTGGCACTTTTTCCGCAGGCTGAAGCACAACTGCACCGCAATCTCCGATTTGTCTGTGCCGGAGCTCTCATCTCTGACGAAATAAATTTTCTCCAGGTTGAACTGGCGGACTTCTACCTTGGGAAAGTTCAGGAGGCCGAAGGAAAGAAAGCGGACGCGATGAAATCCTACCGGGCGTTCCTAAGCCACTTCGACCATTCCAAAGCCGCCTTGCCGCAGATCAATGAAGCTCGCAGCGGCGTTCAGCGGCTGCAGTAACTTCTGCCGGAGAAATACCCTCAGTAGTAAAACTTGACCGCGAACTGTATCAGCCGTGGATCGCGGGCCTGCGTTGCTTGATCGTGTGTTTTGTCGTTCAGGGTCTTGCCGGTATAAGTGTTGACCAATGTGAGTAACGCATCGGGAATTACGGCCCCGGAACTGTCTTTGATCGTGCCCGTGAGGTCGGCCGTGGTGTCAGCGCCATGCACGGGGAACGCTGGTATCACCAGAAGAGCGATGAAGATCCCACAATATGGATCGGGGGCATGCCGAGTGATCAGCATGGCTCGATTGTATTGCTTCACATGGTGCCGTCCACACTCTCAGTCACCCATAGGATGGTATGCTCAGGTTCCTACCCGCTCAATGATTTGTACCGTGATATTGGTTCGGCGCACCAGGAGTTGGAACGTTGTCGGAGACCTGCGCTCCACTGGTATGTGTCCGGGTTAATGGAGTGGTGAGGCTGATACCGCTGCCCGAAATCTGTCCGCCAGACGCGTGCGCACGAGCAAGTGGTGCGGCGAGCGTGATGGTGGCGCCGCCGCGGGCCCTGGTCGAGAAGACGACGGCCGTTTCGGAGTTCGCTCCATCGTCAATTGAGATCGTTTGACCTCTACTAAAGCCGGTCACGTTTGCAGTAGGAAGAACAGTTGCTCCCACGCCAGTGGCAGTACTCAACGTAGTGCCGCCTGCTGTGCCAACCGTAGAGATGACTGCGGTTTCAAGATTCGCACCAGAATCAATAAGGATCGTCTGGCCAGGGCGGAAGCCTTCGATACTGGTGACCTTAATGTTGGTTGCACCCGCGGGCGAAGTGGCCGGCAAAGTCGCAACCGCCTGCGTCACGAAGTCGGTACAGTTGCTGTCGGTATCGGCGCCGTCGGGGAACCGTCCCGCGCTCGAATTGGTGGCAACCGGCGTCACAACCGTTGACCAAGGATCAAACACTGAGCCGGGTGCCGGGACGTAGCAGCCGCTTAGCCGTGCTCCTGAGGCGGCTTGGTCGCCTTCGGCGGCCCATGGGTCAACAAGGCCGCCGTAGTTGAGGCTGTCGGCAACCACTCCCGAGGCATCCCGTAGCACCATGCTACCTTCTTCGATGGTGATGCTATGACCGAATTGAGGGGACTTGGTGGTCAATTCAGGTCCTCCAAACCACTGGTTGGGCGCCGGTGTGCCTTGATACCCCGCGGTCTTGACGGCGGCATCACGTACAACCTCGTGGATCGCGTGGTCGTTAGCCAGTGGTCTGTCGAGTGCTATACCGGCGCCAAGCGCCTGGACCGGCTCGTTGCTCGAATGAGCAAAGGCAGTCGCCGGCTGGAAGCTGACACCTGTCCCGCGATCGCTGAACGGGAGATTGGCCGCATGATTGAATCGTAGGGGAGCTGCCAGATCCAGGCCCGTGCCAGGAGATACTACCCATTCACTGACCACATGAGGTTTGGCGAGCGCTGGTGTAAAGTCGATGGGGGTACCGCCCGGCCCCTGGCTGCCTACGGCTGTGACGGTAACGGCTTCCTGGCTAGCAGGCGTGCCGACTGTGATCCTGTCGCCTACAGCGAAACCCTCCGCCCGGTTTACGCTGATCCGGGTCGCTCCGGCGCTCGCAGGAGCTGAGAGATTGGTCTTACTTGCTGCTGTGCCGACATGCGCCACAGTGACGGTTTCGATTCCATGGCCAACGCTGTCGATATCCAACCTGATCTTGTCACCGATCGAGATATCGGAGAGGGGTGTCACCTTGATGTTGGTGGCTCCGGCAGTCGCATCCATCGCGAGATAGGCTTGTGTGCCTGGCTTGCCGACTGCGGTCACCGTGGCTATCTCGTACTGCTCCACCGTATTCACAGCAATCGGGTAGGTAGAACCAACCCCGAGCGCGATCTTCTGGCCGGCAACGAAGCCCGATGCACTCTCCACAGGCACATTGGTCGAGCCAGCAGGAATTGTGATCACTGGTCCTTCGGGGAGGGGTTGCCACAGCGTTGTGTGGTTGGTGGCAGCCGTCCCCAGGCTTGCGATCTTGCGCGTTTCCACGCTAGAGCCAGTACCGATGGCGATGGTATCGCCAATCGACATTCCATCCGTGTTCCTGACATGGAGGATGCTGTCGCCCGCGCGCGCAGGAGCCGCCAGCCCGGAGTTGGAGAGACCGAGCAGGTAGAAGCCGCTGGCCGCAAGCTTTGTTCCAGCCGGGATCTTTACCGTCGAGAAGATAGCCTGCTGTGCCGGGTGCACGGTCAACGTCCAGTTGGAAATATTCGCACTTGCCGAACCTGCATTGTAGAGCTCGATAAATGAGTTCGTCGAATTGTCTGGAGCGCCTGAAGTGACTCGAAACTCGTTGATCTTGACTGGTATGGCATTGCGCACCTTTTCAACCGCTGTCTCGACTTGCTTTCTGCCGCTGGCCGGGTTCGTCCATGATGTATATGACGCATTGGCGACGAGATCGCCGTTGGAGGCTACTGGCCCAGAAGTGACTTTGAAAGTCGCGCTCACGCTCGCACCCGGTGCAACCTGCTGAGCGAACGTCTTTGATGTGTCGGTTGTGCCTGAAACGACAGAGGTCCACTGATTGCCGGGTACAGCAATGCTCAACGAAACGCCCGCTGCAGGCGCTCCCGTCGTATTCGTAAACGTCACTGTGATGGCCCGCGAAGACCCCGGAGTGAACGTCTGCACCCCGGGCGGCGTGGATGCTGTCCCCGCAGGCGACACAGTGAGTGGAGTCACGCCGTAGCTGGCAGTCACAATGTTGGCTTGAACAAGCTGGTCGGTAGCATTCGATGGAAATGTGCCGGCGGCTGTCATCGCTCCTTCATAGAACGTTCCTTGCGAGCCGTCACTGTTGTCGCCGCCGTTGCCCAACAGAATAGCCCCCTGCTTGCGCATCGGGTCGTAGGTAGGATTCACGCGCATTCCATCGAACATGACCGACAGAGCCCCCTTTTGCGCGTCACCGCCCAGGGATGCCCAATGGTGCGGTTCTCCCTTGCCGATTGCGGTTACGAAACGCCAGGGGATGCTGGGTAGATTGGGACAGCCTTTGGAACCATCCTGGTTGACGCAACCAACGAGATTGTTCTCCTGGTCGGTCATAATCCACGGACCCTTACCGTTCCCGCTATACCAAGGCGTGGCGTTACCAAAGTAGAGGGTTTCCATGGTGCCGTTGTCATCATCGCGGCTGTCGATCTCGGCATTGCCGTAGTCGAAACAGCAACCGGAGTTGAAATGCTTACCATTGACGACCCAGTATTGCCCCTCCGCCTGGTCGTCGACTGCGGTGCCTTTCGCATCGTTATGGCGGAGTCCCATCCCCGGTTCGATGAACACACCGTAGACCTTGTGCCCCATGATCGTAATCGGCGCCATATCGGCAATCGGAAGGTTGTTGAAGCCTCCCAAGGCCGGGCCGCCGAACCCGCCACGGGGCGCCTGAGTGAGATCGTTGTGCTTGGGAGATTGATCGTAGATGATGCTGATCCAGCAATAGGTGCCGGCGCAGAACCTATCCTGTGCGGCTGCGTCAGCGTATCCGCCAGGATCCGGAACTGGCGAGGCAGCGGGCTGGACAACACCAATGTCCAGAATCTTGCCGTCCGATTGGCGCAAAACCTGGTATAGGGGACCGTTATAGGTCGCATGTAACGCGCGTGTAGTGCTATGTGCGGCGACACAGGGGTCACCGGCAGAAGCGTAGATGTCGCAGGGGCCTTGAGGCCTGTGTGGAGGAACACCACCTGCCGTGGGAGCCTGCTGCGCCATCGTCAAGGTGGCGCCCACCACCGTAAGCACAAGTGAGAGCATAAGCGCGAAATCGATTCTCGTTTTCATTCTTATCCTGTCTGCTGTGAAGAATACTCTTGGGCATTCCGAAGAGACGGAACCTTCCCTCGGTTTTTCGGCCCAATTTCTTCGAATTCTGCGTCGGAAATACGTATACCACCTGATCCTGAATTGGCTCCATCTGCTCCAATCGGTAAAGATAACCGATTGGTTGCCAGGTTTTCTGCCCCAGGGAGGGATCTTTTCGAACGCTTGCGCGGAAGCTCACCGTCTCCAACTGCCTGCTCCATGAGGTATATGGATGCCCCATCAAGTTCCAGATCAATTCCGGCTCGCGTCATGAGAACATCTCGTTTTCGAACTTGATCCTGGACAACGTCACCGGTCCGTCCATGTCGCGGCTGGTCCAAGGCCGCCGCGAGATAATCCATCCCCATCAACCGCAACAGAAGAGCCGGCGATCGTACGCAACATCTCGTTCAGCAACATCCAAGGCACGGTCACGACCAACCCGGCGCAGCTGACCGAGGCCTCCGTCACCAGCGGCTACAGGCCTGGCGAGGGCCACTCCTGCATCACTCTCAATTGCATCGGCGGCGCGGTCATGGAAAACATCTCGCTTGAGAACGTCCACCTCACCTTCGGTGGCGGAGGCACTGCCGAAGACGCCGCCCGCCGCGACCTGCCGCAGATAGCAGGTGAGTAGTTTATGATGGGGCCCATGCCCGCCTATGGGTTGTATGCTCGCAGCGTCCACGGCATAACATTGCAAAACATACGCTTCCAGGTCAGTACCCCAGACTTGCGTCCCCCATTGATCTTCGACCATGTCGAACACGCTGCCATCAATGGCATCAGTGTTCAAGGAAATCCCCAGGCGGAGTCAGTGGTTCGTTTCATTGACTCCAGGCAAACTCTGTTCACTGCGGTTCGAGTTTTGGGGCAAGCTGCCGTATTCTTGCAGCTTGAGGAAGCAGACAATGAAGGCATCACCATTGATGGAGGCGACTTGTCCAAAGCCGCCTCTGCCATCGTATGCAAGAACGGCGCCACGGAAAACTCTGTGAAAATACGCGCATAAGCAAGGGAGAAGCATGGATAAGAACCTCACTCGTCGAGAGCTGCTGAAAACTACCGGAGCCTCGCTCGCGATGCTCGGCATGCCCAATGCATTGGCCGGCGCACAAGCCACACCGCCATCGAGCGGCGCCACCACGCAAGAGCAGACACGGGCGCAGCGGATGCAGTGGTGGCACGCCGCAAAGTTCGGCATGTTCATCCACTTTGGCGTGTACAGCACCATCGAGCGGCATGAATGGGTCATGGAAGACGAAGCCATTCCCATCGGTCCCTATATGGAGCATGCCGCCACATTCCGGCCGGCCAGGAACTGTCCCCGGGCCTGGGCTCATCTGGCAAAACAAGCAGGAATGAAGTACATGGTCATGACCACCAAGCACCACGAGGGCTTCTGCAATTTCGATACCAAGCTGACGAGTTACTGCGCGCCCAAACGCGGACCAGGACGCGACCTGGTACAGGAGTACGTGGAAGCCGCGAGAGCGGAAGGGATGCATGTCGGCTTCTACTACTCGCTGATGGATTGGCATCACCCGGATGGCGCTCAGTGTGCGACGGACGAAGCAGCGCGTCGCAGATTCGTCGACTACACCCACGGGCTGATTCGGGAACTGCTCACCAACTACGGGAAAGTCGATGTGCTGTGGTATGACGTTTCCTGGCCCTTGGACGCCGAAGGCTGGGAGTCGAACCGTATGAACGACATGGTCTTCCAGTTACAACCCGAAATCATCGTGAACAACCGCAATAAGCTGCCGGGCGACTTCGCCACTCCGGAACAAAAGATTGTGGCAGAAACCGGTGGACGGGCGTGGGAATCCTGCATGACGCTCAATGATAGCTGGGGCTATCAACGCGCGGACACTGACTGGAAATCATCCCGGACAATCGTCCGTAATTTGATCCAATGCGCGCGCGACGGCGGCAACTACCTGTTGAACATTGGACCTAAGCCAGACGGCTCGGTGCCCGAGGAATCCGTCAAGGTGTTGACTGAGGTCGGCCACTGGATGGACACCAATGGCGAAAGCATCTACAAATCCGATCTTTGCCAGGTGCGGCGATCCAACTACGCCAGCTTTACCCGGATCGGCAATACCCTGTACATGCACGTCCACTTTTGGCCGGGTGAATATGTGGCCATCAGCGGCCTGAAAGCAAAAGTAAAAACTGCCCACCTGGTCAAGACCGGCACGGATGTGAAGTTCACACAGGATGAGTTTCAGACCAAGTTCCTCGGTCTACCGCAGGCAGCGCCTGACTACCCCGTAACCACGATAGCCATTGAGTGCGATGCAGAGCCAACGCAGGACACGGACTTCGTCCGGCGTAACAAACCTCGCGACGGCGTGTAGTGCTTCGCTCAGACAGGCCGGCATGGTTGACGAAAGCGAGCGTGCCGTTTTAGACAAAACTTTTGCCTTCTACCCCAAAGACAATTCAAGAGTCAGCCGCTCATAATTCCGCACTGGAAGACGATCCTGCCGTCAATCGATCTGCAGGGCGCGGCCCATGTATGCTGGGGCGAGGGGCACCCGTCCGATTCCCTCCTGGCATTTGCCACGACAGAGGATCTCAGCAAAAAACCCGGACTTGGATTTTCAAGACCGCCTGTTTCAACCGCCAGTCCACTTGACAAGCAAGTTAAAAAGGACGATGCTCTTGTTTTGGAGATCACTTGGATGTCTAGTAAAGAGAAGGAACCGATTCAACTACTTCAGGGGACACTCGATCTCATTGTCCTGCGCACGCTTGCGAGTATGGGGCCACAACATGCTTACCAGATTGCCACACGTCTCCAACAAATCTCCGATCGGCTGCTCAATCTCAATCAGGGCACTCTTTACCCGGCATTAGTACGGCTGGAGCAGTATGGGTGGATCAAGGGAACCTGGGGGAGAACCGAGAACAACCGGGAAGCCAAGTATTACGAAATCACCAAGGCAGGACAGAAGGCTTTGGGCGAGGAGACAGAGAAGTGGAGAAGAATGTCGGCGCTGGTGGAGCGCCTTCTGCTTGAGGAGTCCTAGACATGAGATACGTGAGACGCATTTTCCTGAGGCTCTATAAGCTTTTCACCAACTCCAAGACGGAAGCAGAACTGGCACGAGAAATTGCCGCGCATCTGGCATTGCTGGAAGACGAATATCTACGCCAAGGCATGAGTCCTGACGACGCACGGCTGGCTGCCAGACGCGCCTATGGAGGCGTGGAGCAGGCCAAACAACTGCATCGGAATGAGCGAGCTTTTCAAGGGCTGGGCCAGATACTGCAAGACACGCGATATACCTTCCGTCAACTGCGCAAGTCTCCCGGATTTGCCGTTACCGCCATCCTGATGCTGGCACTGGGAATCGGCGCGACGACCGCAATCTTTTCCATCGTCGAAGGGGTACTACTACGCCCGCTGCCGTTTCCCGATCCCGACCGTGTCGTCATTCTTGGAGATGTTCTTGAGGGCTCCCATTGCGCGTCCTGCACTCACGCTCACGTGACGGCTCCCGACATCCGCAACTATATGCGCGACACGCAAAGCTTTACCCATCTTGGCGGGTACCAGGGAGCCGACTTTGAACTATCCGGCACGGGCAATCCGGTGGCCCTGAATGCGACGCGGATGAGCGGCGAGGTCTTTGCCGCACTGGGAGTCGCGCCGCTGATGGGGCGCGTGTTCACACAGCGGGAGGACGAACAACACCAGCAGGTGGCGGTGCTCAGCTATAGCATGTGGCGGAGTCGCTTCCACGGCGATGCGACGATTTTGGGAAGCAAGATTCTCCTCGACCGCAAGCCTTACACCGTGGTCGGCGTGATGCCGCGCAATTTCGAGTTTCCCCTCAAGCCGGGACATGTGAACCACAGCGAGCTTTGGGTACCGCTCAGCCTGCAACCAGAGGAATTCACGGCGGGTTACGCGGCGTCGTGGAATTTTCAAATGGTGGGCCGTTTAAAGCCCGGCATCACTGCGGAGCAAGCGCAGAGCGACGCGGAGCGCGTGGCCCGAGAGACGATGCGCAGCTATCCGGCTTTCATGCGCAGCCTTCGCATTCACCCAGTCGTGACGCCGCTGCGCGAGGACACGGTGGAACAGGCGCGTCCGCTGGTGCGCACGCTACTTCTTGCAGTGATCATCGTCCTGCTGATTGCCTGCGCGAACCTGGCGGGCCTGCTGCTGGTGCGGTCGATCCGCAGGCGAAGAGAGATCGCGGTAAGGCTCGCCCTCGGCGCGCGGGCGGCAACGTTACTACGGCAGGCGATTGTGGAAAGCATGGTCCTGAGTATCGCCGGGGGCGGGATAGGGCTGGCGCTCGCGGCCGCCGCTCTGCGGGTGGGCGTGGGCCTGCTGCCGGAGACACTGCCGCGCGTCCGTGAGATTGGCCTGGACTGGCCGGTGATGCTCTTCGCGCTGGGGCTGGGACTGCTGACGGGATTTCTCTGCGGACTGGCTCCAGCATTTGCCGCTATCAGAACAAGCGTGAATGAGGCGCTGAAAGAGGGCGGACGCACAGGCACCCCGGGCAGCGGGCATGCCAGCCTGCGTTCGGGGCTGGTGGTGGCGGAAATTGCTGTGGCGCTCGTCCTGCTCACTGCTTCCGGTCTGTTGTTGCGCAGCTTTCAAAAGATGCGTGCCGTGAATATAGGTTTCGTCCCCGACCATACGCTGGCTGCGCTCTACGACCTGCCTTCGCAGCAGTATGCAACGCAATCTGCCATCGACATCTTCAGTGAAGACCTGCGGCGAAGCCTGCAGGAGTTGCCGGGCGTCGAGGCTGTCGGTATCACTTCGTTGCTGCCCGCTGCCGGCAATGGCTTCGGCATCGCTTTCACGATCGAAGGCTATATTCCTCCGAAGGGTGCGGGGCTGAACATGGCTGCGATGTCGCAGGTGCTGGGCGATCCCTTCCAGGCGCTGGGCATTCGTTTGCTCCGCGGCCGCGGGTTCACCGAATCCGATAAGGCAGGCTCACAGTTGGTGGCTATCGTGAACCGCAAGATGGCCCAGCGATACTGGCCCGGCCAGGACCCGATCGGCAAACGGCTGCGCCGGGGTATGCCGGAAACCGTTACTCCCTGGATGACGGTGGTGGGTGAAGTGGACGACGTAAAGTTGGGTCCGCCCGACGCGGAGACGGCGCTGCAGGTATACCAACCGGTAACGCAGACGGTCGCCTCGGAAGGAGTCTTTGCCACCGCCGGGGAATTGAGCGCTAGCAATGGCTGGATCGTGCTGCGGAGCCGGGTAGCTCCGGAACAGATGGAGAATCTGTTGCGCGCCACGGTGCAGAAGATCGACCAGCAGTTACCTCTGTACCAGATGCAGACGATGGAGCACGCAATCTCGAACAGCGAAGCACCGCGGCGTTTCAACACAGTACTGATTTCATCGTTTGCTATCGCCGCCGTACTCCTCAGTGTTCTGGGGATCTACGCCGTGATTGCATTTTCCGTTGCGCTGCGCGAGCAGGAAATTGCTGTCCGCATTGCGCTTGGGTGCCAGCGCTCGGGTGTGCTGGTGCTGATCCTTGGTTCCGGCGTCAGGCTTGCTGCTGTTGGCTGTGGCTTAGGGCTGCTTGGAGCTGCGGCTGCATCCCGTTTGCTGCGTTCTTTTCTGTTTGATGTGAGTCCATTCGATCCCGGCGTGCTTGCACTTTCTGCCGTCGTCATGCTGCTGCTGGCCCTGGCAGCGTCGGCTCTGCCGGCCAGACGCGCATCCAGCACAGACCCCATGCTGGCTCTTCGCGGTGAATAGGAAAATGCCACAGCCATGAGAACGAATGGAACTCGGCAACCTGGAGACGGGATCGGGCTATTTCCAGAAACTAAGCCGGCACCCAGGATCTATGGTCAGCATAGAGACTTGTTTGGAAACGAGGTTCTCACGCAGACTCTAAAGCCCGTCCCCTTCAGACGAAAGAGTTATTCCGGGGCTAAACAGGCTGCGGAAAAATGAACGGTTTCTGCGGAAACGAGATAAGAACGTACCCAGGACCTATAGAGGCTGCGGAAAAAGTCTTTGCACGAAGGGCACGACTTTAGCCGTGCCGTAGAAACCCAAAAAGATCTGGGCTTTAGCCCCTGGGGTACGATTTTTTGTCATTCCTCGCGCGCTCAGTCGTGGAAACGTCAGCAAAAAGCCGTACCTCAGCGGCTAAAGCCGCGCATAGCTGAGACGTTTACGGCACGGCTGAAGCCGTGCCCTTCGTTCAGCGATTTTTCCGCAGCGGCTTTAAGCCGCTGACTCGAGTTTCTACATTTCTGGAGCTGCGAATTGGCCTGCGGAAGACATTTTGCCGTATTTGGATCAACGAACAGCTTAAGCTGTGCCAGCCCCGGACTTCAGTCCGGGGGAGCGGGTTTTCAAGCCCGCGAGAACGGTCCAATATATAAATTCAGGGCTTTAGCCCTGGTGGCGGGGCGTCCAATTCCATCCCCAGAGACGCCGATGACCACGCAAACAGCTCCGGTCTCTCGCTCAAGCCCGCTCTGACCGGATTCTCCCAAATGTACGTGTTTGTAATCCTCTGCGTCGCGAACGCGGTGATTCACGAAACTTGCTTGCCATATTTCAAAAGCAAAATGAATTTCCCGTTTCGCGCGATAGCAGAAACCGCCCTTGATGAATTGCAGTGCCTTTTCCAGCG
>DASRRN010000360.1:0-11902 GCA_035695685.1 Acidobacteriaceae bacterium
CCGGTGATAAAGTCCACAACCGGGGCCGGATCCTCCGGCGCGAGCGGATAATGTCCCTCGCCTTTCTTGACGATGACCTGGATTTTGCCGCCAAGTTTCTTGTATCGCTTCTCAACCTCAAGCGTATTGTCCTTGAACCACGGGTCGAGGCTGCCGCAAACGTGAAGAAGCGGCACGTTGGCTTTGGCCAGTGGGGCGAGATTATCGATCGGTTGCGTTTTCGCCAGTGTGCTGCGCATGCGCGGATTCTCAGCGTAGACGCAGGAAACCTTGTCAGGATTTTCGATGGCCCACGCGTAGACTTCGCGGGCGCCGCCGCCCGCACCTTCCATCACCGGCTTCTTGGAAAAGCCGTGCCCGGTCAGATATTCATACGCCGTGTCCCAATCTTTCACCAGCGGAGTGTCCACGTTGGTTCCTACGGGGCCGGTGACGATGTGAAACCCCTTGGCCAGCAGCGCCTGATCGACCTTCGCGTCACGAAACACAAAACCTGCACGGTACACCCAGGGCATCCCCGGCGCCACGCTATTGGGTGCGATAACATTGGTGGTCATCGGCGTACCGTGCACGCTGAATTCGTAACGGTCGTAGCAGGGAGAAAACAGCGGCCCGCGGCAGGTGATGTAGGTGTCCTCATCCGGGTAATCGCGGTAGAAATTCTCGATGCTGTAGTAGGAGGTCCGCGTAAACCTGTCGCCTGCGAAGGCCGGCGACGGCCCCCTTACCGCCCGTACGCTCTGCTCAATAAAGTCCGCGATAGGCTTGGGATTGCGGAGGCTATGCGGATGATGGGCGTAACCCTCCTTGACCATCATCGAGATGCGTCCGCCAAACTGCTGATAGATGGCCTCAATGGCGGAAGCGTACTCGCCGAAGATCGGATCGATGCTGCCACAGATTTGGAGGACAGGCACATCGGCCCGCGCCAAGTCTCCCAGCCTCTGAAAACCCTCATGCTCCATCCCTGGATTGTCGGCATAGATGCAGGAGACCTTGCCGGGATTGGCGGTGCCCCACCTATATTCGAATATTCCGCCCCGGCTCATGCCGATGAACGCGGGTTTCTTCGACAACCCGTACTGCCCGGTGAGGTAGGCATACCAGGCGTCCCACTCCGTTAATGCTCTCCTGGACATTCCAAGCTCATCCATAAGCTCATCCATAGGCAATTCCGTTGATGACCGTGGCTTGGGGTCGACCGAAATGTATGCGATGTGAAAACCCCGTTTGAGCAATTCGACTTCGGCCTGGGGCTGGTGATTCCAGTAAACGCCGCGCCAGGACCACGGGTTGCCGGCAGCCGCTTGCTTGGGCACAATGACAACACACCGTAGCTGTCCTTTATCCGAGTCTCCGAGATTGCCGGACTGTTCGCTGGCTGGCGCCTTGAAAGGCTTGATCGCCAACGTCTGCATATCCATCACGAAGTCGTAACGGTCGAATCCGTGCCAGTCGATCTTGTCGCCCTGGAAGGCCAGGGGGACTTGAAGCGTGGCCTCGGCTCTGCTCGATCCCGCAAGGATTCCGTTATCGGAAGCGGCCGGATCCTGAGCTTCAGCCGTGTTGGTCAAAAGAGGGAAAGCGGCGACTCCCGCTCCCATGGCAGCGATGCCTTTGACGAAGGTGCGGCGCCCTAGGGACGATGGCTCGGTGTTCCTGTCTTTGTTTTGTTGGTCAGATACCTTCTTCATAAGGGCGCTCCTATTTCGATGGATTGCAGCGAGTTGCGGTCCAAGTCGCAGTGAACAAGCCAACGTTCCGCCAACATTCGACCTCCCGCATGGAGCAGAAGGTCTCTCCGTTGAGGAACTCATCGCGCGATCCGCCATTAAGTTCTCAGCGATGACCGCGGGCAAACATGCCGCGTGTCGGTTTACACATGACCGACATAATCGGGTCCGTTTACCTGAACCAGGAATCCATCCGGATCATTGAACTTGAAAGATTCCTGTGAAGTACCCGAAAACTTCAAATTGAGCTCCGTCAGCTTAGCGCGCATTGCATCGGCGTTAAAGTTCTCAATCCCGAAGTCATAGTGATTGACGGAAGCGGGCTGATAGCACAGATTCGTCCTTTCTTTAAAAAACTGAGCATTCCATGCGGCTTTTTCCGCGTTCACAAAGGAACGACCTTCTCCGTGGAGACGGGTTGGACTTTCAGCAGGCGACGGATGTCGGGTGTGCGGGCCAGGGCACGGAGCTTCGGCGAACGTACACCATACTCATACAGAGGAATCTTCCTGAAGCCTAGCTTGATTGCCGGTGAGTCGGAGTGCACGGTGAAGTGGCCACGCTCCAAATCAAGGAAACCTGCGTCGGCCTCAAGCGAATGAGCGTCCTGGCCGGAAAGTTTTTGCAGGCTGACTGCCGGCTGAGGTTTGAGCATGCCAGAGTGATGCAGCAGGTTGAAATCGACCTCTTTTCCCCAGCCTGCCGGGCGTATCGGACGGTAGGGAACAAAGACGATGTTACGGCGCACGACGTCTTCACTATCCGCGGGCCAGACATGCGGATGAAGCGTATTTTGGACCATGATGTTGTTCTCAACAACGCGAAGAAACCCTTCGCGAAGCTTGATGCCGCCGCACAGACAGCCATTTTCAACAATATGAAAATTGGTTGAGCCGTCGTCGAGGTCAATGTCCCAACCATGCTCGCAAGCCCATCGGTTGCGCATGAGGGTGTTGGGAAGCATGGCATCGAGCGTAGGCAGCGCGCGGAATTTCGGATCGAGCAGCAATTTGTCGGGGTCGGCGCCTTCTAGTCTCCACCAGCGGTCACGGCCCCAGGAGTTGAAGGCGCCGTGATCGGCGGTTTCGAGCACGGTATCGAAGACATCGCAGTATTCAATGATGTGACCACCCCAGGTGCCGTCGCCGATGTTGATGCCGGCGCGAGGCACGCCATACAGGGAACAGTGGCTGACTGTGATGGACTGCGACATGGAAATCTCCACGGGAGCGGACTGCTTTTCAACGCGGCCAGTGGCTACGACGAGCGTATCTTCAACGGAGCAGTCTTTTGCGTAGGCTTCGCTGCGGGGCCCTTGGGTGAGATCGATTGTCTCGAATGAGAGCTTCTGAGGCCACGTGACGGCGTTTCGTACGGCCTCTTGCCGGCCCACGAAGCACACACCGCTTGCACCCGCTTCCTCGATCCGGCAGCCGCGGACATGCACGCGCCGGTTATAGCCGCTCATGAATATTGCATTGCCACCGAGCTGATCGAAGAAGCAGTCTTCAATCACGAGGTCTTCTGCGCCTTCAACGTAGATAGCACCGCCGCGATAGATGCACCAGTCACTGCGTAGTAAGGGTTCCCGGGTCTCCATGAAAGTGCGCAATGTATGACGAAAAGTCAGGCCGGCCAGCGTGAGGTTGCGTATGTGGGGCGACGAGGCGTCGCCGGCGGTAACGAGATTTGTGAGGCGGACAATGTCGACTGTGGCTTTGTCCAGATCGAGGCCCGCCGGTGGATAGAAGTAGAGGGTTGAGGACAGCTCGTCCAGGAACCACTCGCCGGGCGCGTCGAGTTCTTCGAAGATATTCTCGACGAATTGATACTCCTTGTGCATCGGCTGATTGCCGGCGCTGATCTGCCAGCCGCCTTCGGATTGGAGAGTGTTGTCCGCATTCTTTCCGGTGATGCGATAGTGCAGGCTGCCCCACAGCGAGCGTTGTAAACCGTGAATATACCCTCCCGCAGGATTGTTCCAGCGCGCAACTCGATCGGGGCTGACAGCATCGGCAGCGAAGCCATTGAGATACCGGGCATTTGGATCGAAATTGGGATAGCGTGCCAAAACCTGGCGCCGATTGTTGATGAAGAGCTGGTCAGTGGTGGCGCCTGAGGGAACGGTGGCTTGGAAGATTCCGTCCCGGTAAGGTCGCCAGGCAAGCTGAAGACGCGTGCCGCCACTGAGAATCGCCTCCTCTTGCGCGTAGTTGGCAATGCGAAGGGGAGCGTTTGCAGCCGTGATGTGAAGCGGCTGCGTGAGTTCGTAATTCCCTGCTCGCAGTAGGATTGTGGATCTTTCGCGCGAGCGGCTTAGTGCGAGGGCGCGATCAAGAGTACGGACTGGATGGGCAAGGCTTCCGGGCGCATCATCGGCTCCGCTGGGACTGACAATGATGGAGTCCTGGGTTGATGAAGTCTCGGCAGGGAGAACTGGTAACGCAAGCGCAAAGGCGGTTGCGCCAGCTCTGGCAATGAAGGTACGGCGGTCGAATTGGCCTGGGAACTCATTCATCGCAATTTCCGTCAGCGGACACTGGGATCCCCCTTTCCCGAGTTGGTAATAGGCCTCACTACCTTGAAGGGCCATGTGGGCGATGCGTTCCTCGGAGCTACAAAGCGGTAAGCCATATATTTGACTTCACTCCAGCTCGCTCAAAAACCGGATACCTTCTGGTGCATGAAGAGCAAAAGACGATCGTTCCCGATCGTCAAGGTTTTCGGGTAAGAGCTGTCCTATTGGGAGTTGCCCAAAGCTTGCCTCCTCTGTTGTTCAACAATTTGCAGGGCTGTCATCCTTCTGCGCGCGCGTCTCTTGGGAGCGTGATAGAGAGCCAGAAAATAGAGCGAGGATCAGGCTGGCCAAGAGACAGTAACGGCCAGCGTATGCACCTATTGACTGACCTCGACTATGGAGCACCACTTGAAGACTCCGTTCTTCACATGAAAACGATTCGCTTCTAAAGCGGTTTCGCAATTACTGAGGCCTTATAAAGATCGCGAGGAGTGGTTTTCCTTGAGAGAAAACCACGAAAAGGTCCTTGGCTTCGGTCTACACCAATTGCGAAACCGCTGTAGCGCGTTCATTCAACAGCGGATTGGCAGAAGCGAACAAGAACAATCGACGGAGGAACCGGGCCCGTGGTGGCGGCCCCGGTTCATTGGATTCAGGCGGTGTTACCTAAAAGGTGATTTTCGCCGACAATTGCACTTGGCGGGCGCTGTCGTAGCCAGTAGAGCCGCTGTTGTTGATAGTAGAAGTGACCACACCAAAGTTGGCGCAATTCTGGCACTGACTCGGGACACCCCATACTGGATGGTTGAAGGCATTGAGTGCGTCCACCCGCAGTTGCAACTGCAGAGACTCATGCAATGGGAAGATCCGGAAAAGCGAAGCGTCGAAGGCCTTGTAGGGGTCGGTACGCAACGAATTTCTCGGAGTGTCCCCGAATGTATACTGAGCCGGCGTAACAAAGGCAGCGGGATTAATCCACTGGGCCGGCGTTGGATGCGGAAGCTTGGGATTGCCTACTAGATTCGGGCGTTCGTAACCTGGGCCGGTATCGTTAAAATTGCCTGTGTTGGCAATGTCGCCCGCGTCTTCGACAGTGTACGGGCGGCCGGACTCCAAGGTGACAATTCCGGTAATCTGCCAATTGCCCAGCACGTAGTCCGATATCCGGTTGCCAGTCGAGAAACTGCCCTTTCCGATGGGAACCGCCCACACCCAGCCAGCGGTAAACACCTGCGGCAGATCGTAGCCGGACACACTTCGATCAGCCTTGGGATCGTAGGGATTCTGGATGCTGGTGGTACCAATCCCATACCATCCATCCGTTCCGAAGTTGATACCTTTCGACCACGTATAAGAAACCAGGTAGCTCAGGCCGGTAACGCGGTTTCTACCCTGCAATGAGGTCTCCAATGCGTTGTAATTGAGCTGCCCTATCGGCTGATCGAAGAAGGACTGTGGCATGTAAGGGAAGGGCGTGCGCGCGGCGACAGGACCGGGGCCTGGAGTCATTGCAGTGTTTGCCACTGGGCAATAATCTATTTTCCGGCCCAGGGAACCGACATAATTGATGGTCCACACGCCAGTGCCTCGGACCTCCTGCTGAATGCCGAACGTCCATTGATCCGAATAGGCATTCCTGAACTGCTGAGGGG
Source organism: Acidobacteriaceae bacterium (assembly GCA_035695685.1). Taxonomy (GTDB): domain Bacteria; phylum Acidobacteriota; class Terriglobia; order Terriglobales; family Acidobacteriaceae; genus PALSA-350. Next base: position 5,904 of record DASRRN010000360.1, read on the forward strand.
TGGTCCACCCAATGGCTTGGAACGGAGTAGGAGCGGGGTAGCTACCGTTGAAAGCTGCCAGCGGATTCTGGGCGGTGATGACGGTGGATGGAGTCAACCCGGGCTGGTTGTTCAGGTTTGTTACAAGGGCGCCGGTTCCGAAGAGCCAGCTGTTCTCATTCTGGGCGGATTGTTCGACAGCCGCCCAGTTATCATATGTGCGGCCATAGCCGCCATGCACAACCGTGCCTGGACGAACGGTGTACGAAGCGCCGACCCTTGGCTGAATGTTGGTAAAGTCAGAAAAGAAGAGCTTGGGCTGGCTGGAAACGACCACGTGGGCCGGCAAAGTTCCACCGGGCAAGCAGGGTGCGAACTGTGTCGCACTGCACGCCGGCGGCTCCTTCTGAATAATATCTACGCCCCGGTTGAAGTCGAAGATGTCGTAGTAATCGCCCAAAATGTTATTTGTTACGGGTATGATTGAGACATCGTAACGCAGGCCAACGTTGATGGTCAGATTGCTGCGAATCTTCCACTGGTCCTGACCATAGATACCATCCTCCCAACCTCCGGATTCCCAATAGTCCGTGTTGGTCCGGCTAGCGCCTTGGGGCAGACCCAACAGGAAGGACGCCAACTCATCGCCGCCGGTAGAGCCGTTGGAGGTTTGAAAAGTCGAAAAAGTAAGGTTGGAATTGCCTCCCGCGGTCCTGCCCAGATTGTTGGTGTCGATGTTACCTCCAAAGTAGAGGGTATGCCGCCCGATGGTCTTTTGATAATCTGCCTTGTATTCCCAGATTCCCGAGAGGCCTCCTGCGGTCTCACTCCCTTCGCCGGCACCGCCCGAATAGAGATAGTGCCCAAGGTTTAAGCTGGGAATGTAACATCCTGAGCGGCCATAGGGGTAACTGCACGCAAAGCTCGATGCAAAGCCGGCCGCAGTGGCAATTGCATTGCCACTGCCGGCCGTGCCATAGGTAGTGTTGTGAAATTGTGTGCCAATATTTTGGCCAATTCCCACAGTGAGGATCGAAGTTGGACCGAAGGTGTGGATCCACTGAGCACCGAAGTTGTGCGCGGTAAAGCTCGTAACAGTCGCAAGGTTCGGGAAGCCTCCGAAAGATCCAATGGGGTTATCCTGGTGTAAGAAATGTGCCCAAACCAAATCCTTCTTGGTCAGATATTCGTCTCCACGAATGTCGTACTGGTCAGAGGTGTGGGAGTTCGGCGTTGTGTTTTCATAGTTATAGACACCTCCCACATAACTGCCGTTAGGGGCCGGAATTAGCGTTTTCAACAACGTCACCAAGTTCGGGTCGATCATGCCGGGAGGAATTTGATTGTTTGGGAAAGGAGCCCGGTTGGCAGTGAAGGGGTTATAGAGCTGGATTCCCTGGTTCAGCAAGGCACTGAAGTCCCCGGAGTACTGCTGCGTTGTGGGAACCAACTGAAGATTGGCGGCTCCGATCGACTGCCTGAACCCTTCATAGCTTGCATAGAAGAACGATCGATCCTTGCCGTTGTAGTGGGGCAACAACACTGGCCCGCCGATATTCGCGCCGAACTGGTTTTGATGCAAGTCCTGCAAGATTCCGCTCGGAGGCTGCGCGGCATCGAGGAATCCGCTGCCGCGCCAGAACTCCCAGGCACCTCCGTGAAACTGGTTGGTACCCGATTTGGTGACGAGATTGATGGTTCCACCCAAGCCCCCTCCAAATTGGGCGGAGTCATAGTGGGTCAACACTTTCATTTCCAGAACGTCATCGGGAATCACTGTGATGATCTCACTGCCGGAAACTGCTTCATTATTGTTCACGCCATCCAGGAGGTATATGTTGCTGCGGTTGTTCTGGCCCTGAATTGAGGGGGAGATGAGGGCGCCGACGGCATTCGTGCGACCACCGGTCTGGTCGTTGTTGATTGGCGTTACGCCTGTTTGGAGTGTCAGCAGATTGCTGATGTTTCTCCCAGCAAGGGGCAGGTCAGTGACGGCTTTAGACTCCAAATCCACCCCGACGGAAGACGACGACGTATCCAACGTTACTGTTTGCGCGGAAACTGAGACTGTCTCGGTTGACGATCCAGGCTTAAGCGAAAAGTCAAACGTCGCGCTTTGGCTAACGTCGAGTTGGACCCCCACTTGCGAAGCCGATGAGAACCCTTGCGAACTGGCAGTGATTGTATAGACCCCCGGGGGTATGTGGCTCAGGATGTAGAGGCCGGTGGAATTGGTGACGGTTTGCCGAACCAATCCGGTGTCACGGTTAAGAATCTGGACCGTTGCTTTGGCTATCACGGCGCCGCTTTGATCATGAACGGTTCCGCTTATCTGTGCCGAATCGTACTGCGCCAGCAGCGGTGTGCTGGCAACCAGGCCGATTAGGAAGAGGATAAGGGCGCAGACAAAACCGCCCCACCTTTTCAAGGGTCTCTCACCCACGCCCTCGATGAAGGAGTCGATTGCTAGGATTTGGCTGTTCACTGTTGACCTCCCGAAAGATGATCGCCCGCGGAGCTCAACGCTCTTAAGACGAGTAGCGGCGAACGTCAAGGTTATCGATTTCGAGTAACCATTCGGGGACCCCGCCCGGCGCCCTACCGTTGGCGCTACGACGGTCCCGTGCGGTCACTGGAAAATCGGCCCTTGCTGCTCAAAACCATTCGAGCGCGCTAGTTTTATCCATGAAAGCGACAGTTCGCATATCAAACCGACTCCTTATAGGCTGGACTAATAACGCTTGTCAAGCTTTTTTATTGCGAAGTCGCCAGCACATGATGATATGTCCGGTTGAGTTAGCTCATAATCTTTCCGCAAGGCGGGCATCGAGGGTAGGCGAACTTGCAGAGCATGGACGTTTTTCCCACGGCCACGGTGGAATGGGCGCAGGAAGTAATCTTGCGGGCGATAAAGAGGAAGATCACTCAGTGGCAGGCGACGGAGATCATCGGAATAAGCGACGTGTCGATAGGGCGCGGGCGAGAGCGCGATTAAGAACACGGCTATGACGGTCTGCCGCCGGCGGGTAGGCCGAGCGGCAAACGAGTGCGCCTCTGGCCAGGTGGAGCAGCTCCCGTTATTCCGTTCAGGCCTTCCTAATGCGCTGTTTCAAAATGGCTGCGCACCAGCAGCAACCGTGCTCAATATTGTGGCTCGACCTCGAATCCGCCATGGTAATTCCTTTTCGAGAGGAATATTCAACGTAATGGTTCGCAGTTTCTCGTCGCGGTCCGGAACGTATTCAGCCACTGCTTGCATAAAGTAGTCATCAGCTCTGCGGGAAGTAGTGTCTGCAAAACGGGATTTCTTCTACGTTACAACTGAAATCCGGTGATCATTCCACACTGGACCGTTCGGGTACTGGTATGCGAGCAAAGTCTCCGGAAGTATCTCGGTGCTATATCCGGGGTTTTCAGGCAGCAGATAGTGGCCGTTTACTATGCGAGCGGGATCAACAAAATGTTCATGAAGATGATCTACAAATTCAGTGACCCGGTTTTCGAGCGACGCCGATACACACAGATAGTCAAAGATCGCAAGGTGCTGTACGCATTCACACAAGCCGACTCCGCCCGCGTGAGGGCAAACCGGGATGTTGAATTTAGCGGCCATCAGCAATACTGCAAGATTTTCGTTCACGCCCGCAACCCTGCAACTGTCAATCTGACAGACATCCATTGCGCTCGCCTGCATGAATTGCTTGAACATGACTCGATTGTGGCAATGTTCTCCGGTCGCGATGCGAACGGGAGAAACCTCTCGGCGAATGCGAGCGTGGCCCAAAATGTCGTCAGGGCTGGTGGGTTCCTCCATCCACCAAGGATCTAGTTCAGCCAATTCTTTCGTGCGCTGAATTGCCTCGATCACCCCCCACTTCTGGTTCGCATCCATCATTAACTTGTTGTGCGCGCCGATTTCTCCGCGTATCAGTCGGCCACGGCGAAGATCATCGGCCGGGTTGCCACCGACCTTTAACTTGAAATGTGTCCATCCTTGGCTGAGAGATTCTCGGCAGAGGCGCCGAATCTTTTCGTCACTAAAGCCGAACCACCCTGCGGACGTCGTGTATGCAGGATACCCATGCTGTTCAAGCTTCTTTAAACGCTCGGCTTGAGATGCGCTGCGCCTCCTTAGTAGATCAAGGGCTTCACCTGGAGTAATGGCATCGTCGATATACTTAAAATCAATCGAATGGACAATCTGCTCGGGTTCAAAATCTGCCAATAGTTTCCAGAGAGGCTTGCCTTCCGTTCGCGCATAAAGGTCCCAGACTGCATTGATGAGGGCTGCAGCAGCCAGGTGGATCACACCTTTTTCGGGCCCAAGCCAGCGGAATTGGCTGTCTTCCGTAAGCTGTCTGGAAAAGGCGACTGTATCGTCTGTCACAGAAGATAAATTGCGACCCCGGACAAATTGCGCAAGATACTCAAGTGCAAGCACGCATAGTTCTGTTCCGTGGCCCAACGTGAAGGCGAGGCCACATCCTTCGATACCCACATCCGTTTCCAGAATGCAATATGCCGCCGAGTAATCGGGGTCTGTGTTGACCGCGTCCGAGCCAATCTGGTGGCGTGAGGTCGGAAATCGCAGATCGACAACGCGAACACTCGTGATTTTAGGATCGCTCAAACGGATCAATTCTCCTTCAGAGCCCTAGCACGTTGTGGCCTGCCCTCGACAATGAAAATCGAGATTTCCCCCCCGCTGCCGCGGTCTCGCCATTAGAGCACCGGCCAATTAGGTACTTTTGTGCAACGGCCATTCCAGAATCATAATTTCTATTCCCAAAATATTCACTTTGTCAATAAAACTCACTGCCAGGTAGTGTCCTAATTTAGGATACTACCCACCGCTAGCTGCACTGAGTCGAACATTTGTGGATCGGCCGAAGGCGGTGGGACTCAACGGGCTTGAGTGTCTAATTTCGGCCGTTCTCGCAAGGCTCCTCCAATCTCTTGGGAAAGCAGAGAACTCGCTCGTTTCAAGGTTTGGCGCACGATTGCCATGGTAGATTTGTCGCCAATGCGGCGGATGTAGGGGACCGTTAACGCGGCAACCGCATGCCCATGTTCGTCCAATATGGGATAACTAACATTGATGATTCCCTCCACCTGGTAACTTTCCTTCTCTTCATAGCCTCGCTCCTTAATGGCGGTAAGATGCGAACTCAGATCACGCGGTGCCTCAGTTTTGTGCTGTTTGCACCAAGTCTGTATGGCACGTGCACGAGCTTCATGCGTTTGGTGGGCCAGGACGACGTGACCTGTAGCAGCACGCATAAGATCCACAACTGCACCAGCCTTAACATAGAAGCCGGGGCTCACGGGGGAATCCACCTGCGCGATTATCACGACCTGACCCCCGTTGAGCACGCCCAAATGACAAGACTGACTGAGCTCGTGAGCAACTTGCTGCATAATCGGCAAGGCTTGCATAGTCATGCGTTTGATCGGCGGGTGCTCTTGCGCGAGCCTAAAAAGGTGTAAGGTGAGATGGTAACGTTCGCTGCCGAGGCTCTGCGCAATGTAACCACGTTCTTCGAGGCATACCAGCATCCGAAAGATCTCTGAAATCGTGCGGCCGAGCTTGCGTGCCACATCGCTTTTTGTGAGTCCCGACGGCTCGCTGGCAAACAGCTCCAATATATCCAAGCCTTTCTCAAGAGCTGGAGTCGGGTACCGGCTCGAAACCTTGGGCGCCTTTGGTTTCATAGATTATCGAATCCAGGTCGGGGTGAACGTAAATGGCAATAATGCTGATAGTGTGAACGAACTTCCTGCAGCATTGGTCCGTTTGCCAACCGGACCGCCGCAGCCCGCCAGATCGTTGAAATAGCATTGCACCCAAACATGTTCTTGACAAAAGTGTATAAGTTAACGAAAAGTCCGCCCTGTCTCTCGTGGGCGCACAGAGTATTTTATATATGAAAATCATGGGAAATGGTACAGCCTTCAAGATTCTGTTTTTCGGCTAAGAGGCGTTCAATGCGGCGGCTTTCGCCCATCCGATCACCGAGTAC
>DASRRN010000361.1:0-2092 GCA_035695685.1 Acidobacteriaceae bacterium
AGAACAGCAGGTCCCTTCACTTCCCTACGCTTCGGTCGGGGTCTGTGACTTTTTTATCTTCCGGTGTAGTTTGCGGCCGGAAAGCTCCCAAGAGCATTCGCCAGGAAGCGTTGCCGGGGTCCTTCGACTCCGCGCCATAAAAGCCCCTTTGTTTGCGACAGATCTGCGAAGCGCTTCGCTCAGGATGACGACTTTGTTGGGGAGCTTGCAATACAGCTGGTTGGATATGCAGGAGCACGAAAGATCTAAAAAGTCACAGCCTCTCAGGATGACGACTCTGTTTGGGGGCTTGCAATGTAGCTGGTTGGATATGAAGGAGCACGAAAGATCTAAAAAGTCACAGCCTCTCCCAATGACAATTGTTGTCGCGGACCGAAAGCAAAGATTTCGAGAAGGAATTGTCATCCCGACCGAAGCGTAGCGAAGTGGAGGGACCTGCTGTTCTCTTAATCACCCGCTGCTCACTTTTGGGGACCTAGCGTGGAGCCCAGCCGCTGGAAAAGATGGAGTCGAAGCTCAACTCCAGAAACTGCGATCCAGCGTGCGGTACTGTATCGCCTCTGCGATGTGCCCGACGGTGATACTGGGCTGGGCATCGAGATCAGCAATGGTCCGAGCGACCTTCAGGATCCGGTCGTGCGCGCGCGCGCTCAAACCTTGCTGTTGCATGGCTCTCTCCAGCAAACGCTCGCACTCCGGCGATAATTCGCAGTAGGTGCGGATCTGGCGGGTATGCATTTGCGCATTGGTAAAAATACCGTCGGCGGCGAATCGCTTGTGCTGCCGGTCGCGCGCCGACAAAACGCGTGCGCGGATTTCCGCAGAGCCTTCGTTCGCTGCGGCGGAACGAAGCTCCCGGTACTGCACTGCGGGGACCTCGATGTGGATATCGATGCGATCGAGCAGTGGGCCAGATATTTTTGAAATGTAGCGCTGCATCATAGGGGGCGTACATAGACACTCGTGCGATTTGTCGTTGAAATAGCCGCAAGGACAAGGATTCATTGCCGCCGCCAGCATGAAGCGCGCAGGAAAACTGAGCGACATGGCGGCGCGGGAGATGGTGACCGTTCCGTCCTCGAGTGGTTGCCGCATCACCTCCAGCACACTGCGGGGAAACTCGGGAAGCTCATCTAAAAACAGCACACCATTATGCGCCAGCGATACTTCGCCGGGACGGGGAATACTGCCCCCACCAATGAGCCCTGCGTCGGAAATGGAGTGATGCGGCGAGCGGAAGGGACGCTGTGTGACCAACCCTGCATCCGCATCAAGCACGCCGGCAACGGAGTGGATCTTGGTGGTCTCGAGCGCCTCTTCCAGGCGAAGAGGCGCGAGGATCGAGGGCAGCCGCTTGGCCAACATAGTTTTGCCCGACCCAGGCGGACCAATCATAAGAATGTTGTGGCCGCCGGCAGCAGAAACCTCCAGGGCGCGCTTGGCCGTCTGTTGCCCACGAACATCCTTGAAATCGAGCGCGAAATTATGATGCTCATCGAGAAGATGATGCGAGTCCACGCGAAGAGGCTGGGCATGGATACCGCCGTTGGCCGCTGCGTTCAGCAGTGCACGTACCTGGATCAGAGTACGGACCGGATAGACGTTTAGACCCTCAACCATCGCAGCCTCGGCGGCGTTGCGCTCCGGGACGACAAGATTGGCGATGCCGCTCGCGTGCGCCGCCAACGCAATCGGCAGCACACCAGGAACACCGCGCAGTGCCCCATCCAATCCCAGTTCACCCACCAGCAGGAACTGTCCGAGGTCCTTCAATTGCAAAGCACCATAGGCTCCGAGAATCCCGATGGCCATGGGCAGGTCGAAACCCGATCCTTCTTTCTTCAGATCGGCGGGAGCCAGGTTGATCGTAATGTCGGTCGGGGGAATATCGAAGCCTGAGTTCTTGATGGCAGAGCGAACCCGATCGCGGCTTTCACGCACCGCAGCGTCCGGCAGTCCGACGGTGTGAAAGCAGTCTTCCTTTGTCTTGAAGCCGGAAAAGTCGACCTCGACATCGATGATGTGAGCGTCGATGCCATAAACCGCCGCACTCAGTGACTTGAAGAGCATGAGTGGCGCGAGTATAGCAGCG
>DASRRN010000362.1:0-12979 GCA_035695685.1 Acidobacteriaceae bacterium
GCCCTTATGCATGCGCTAGCGAATGGGGATCAGCAGCCCACCGGAAACGCCGAAGCGGCAAGAGCTGTCCGATCGAGAGGAATCGGGCGAGCAGCCCGGCCCTCCTGGATCGCCACGACCTCATCAACCAGATCTTCGACAGCCTCAAATCGATGGGTCACCACGATGACCGTTTTCCCATCGAGAAGCGGCCAGATATTACGCAGGATGGACGCTTCCGTTTCCGGATCGAGATTGCTCGTACACTCATCGAGCAGCACGACTTTCTTCTCCGGATCTTGAAGACTTAGCAATGCCTGGGCGATAGCGACGCGCTGGCGCTGGCCGCCGGAGAGGTTCTTGCCGTGCTCCCCAGCACGGCTCTGGTAGCCATCCTGCAGAGCCATGATCTCGTCATGAATGCACGCCAACTTCGCCGCCTGGACGACCTCGAGGAAGGAGGCCGCGGGCTTCGCAAATCGAATCGTGTCAAGCAGGGTAGCTTCGGAAAAAAACACCCCGCCGTTTTGCGACAGACACGTACAAATCCGCTGCAGCTGTCTGAGCGGCCATTGCCTGACGTCTTTTCCTGCGACAAACACAGTGCCGCTCTGAGCATCATAGAGGCGCTCAACAAGCTTCAGGAGAGTGGACTTACCACAGCCCGTGCGGCCGACAAACCCGACTTTGCGGGCTCCCTCCACGAACAAACTCAGCCGATCCAGGACCGGTTCGTCGGGCCGGTAGCCGAATTCCACGTCGCGAAACTCCACGCTGACGCACGCGGGAACCTGTGCGGCCGGGCTTTCTCCTTTGACAGCGAGCGCAGAGGTGGCAGAGCTGATTTTTAAAAACGACTGAATGGGTTGCCACGCCTCCCCGATTCTGCCGAACAGGCCGGCATACCCTGAGAATGAGCCGCAAAGCTGGTCAGACAACATATAAAGATAGACGAGCATGGCTCCATCCAGGCGATGCCCGGAGAGCAGCGCAATCCAGTGGAAAACCAGCCAGGCCTGAAGCCCCAGGACAACCATGCTCTTGGCAAAGCCGAGCCAGCTCTGAACCCGGGCTTCCGCTACTCCATTGCGCTGTATATGTTGGTGAATCCGGCCGTAGTCTTCCGCAAGTCTTCTCTCCTGGTTGTAACGCACGACATCCGCACGCATCTCGAGCGACTCGATGCTCAGGGAGTAGTCCGACGCATACTGTTTGTAACGCTCTTCGCGATATCCGCGGCAGAGGCGCTCTTCCTTGAGCGAGAGCCAGAAAAACGCAATGCAGGTCGCTGGGAGGATAGCAAGCCAGAACATCGGGGAAACGTACGAGTGCAGCAGGAACAGAGTGATAAACGCACCGCTGATCAGCGGGCACAGTTCTCTCGCGATGCTTTCGCTTGTTTGCGCGAATTTGCTGACGCCATGGGTAATCTCACCCCGGCGAGCCCCGCTGCTGCCGGACTGGTGCCACTGCTGGTCAAGACCTAGCAGGGTGGAAAACACGTTAACGCTCAAGTGGCGGAACAAGGGATAGCTCACGTCCCTGGCGAATTTCCAGCCCATAAACTGATCCAGCGCTCCCATAAGGAGTTTCCAGGAGGCGAGCAGCCCAAGGGCGATCAAAGCAGACCGCATAGGGTCGTGCTCGTACGTTCGGATGAGCAGCACAAACCCGTATCCACCACCGACCGTCAGAACCTGGCGGAAAAATGTCAGCAGAATGCACCAGGCAAAGCCTTGGCGAAAAGGCAACAGTAGCCGCTTGAGCTCAAAGAACATGCATTTCCTTCTGGCCCGGGTTGGCGCGGCGGCAGAATGTATTCAGAGTTTGGTTCGAGCCTACCGGCCTCGGCGATCGCGAGAAATGCCTCGAAGGATGTAGAGATGCTTCGCGGCAGCGAGCTTCTGGCTGGTCCATCGCATCTGATATCGGCAGTTTGTTGTGTCAGCCTTAACCTGTCGGGCATGGGTTAGTCTTCGCGCCGTTCGAATGCGTTGAAGACCTCGTCGACTGGCTGGTGTCCGCCTTGAAGGACTTGTTCGGAGATGGATTCGGCGAGGCTTTCCAGAGCGATCTGTAGCTGCACGCCCCCCAGCCGCGCGGAAGTGTCTTCGCACGCCGCAGCTTCGCGTGCATAACGCAGTATGTCGGGCAGGAGGTGAGCGATCGTGGACTCTCGTTCTGCGGCGTAGAAGTTGAGCAGCACAAGAAACAGGGTGATATCGATTCGGAATTGAAGCACCGCCTGTGCGAGCTCAAGCAGCAGCGGCACCCCTAGCTCTCGAACGATGCTGAGTCCGGAACGCTGTCAGCTTCGATGAGCACGGAGACGCGTCGTGCGAATTGGCGGCTTCGGGCGAGAGCGGGATACAGCAGGACTGTCCAGGAGACACTGGCAGTGATCATGGAAATCCCGACGAGGCCCTCGATGGTGATGACGAGCCGAAGCCAGTTCGTTTCCGGCCTCATATCAAAGGTCTGGAACGTGTCGAACGCACCAAGGGAGAAGTAGAGACAACGGAGGAACTGGTGTGCTGCGGGATGAGCGGTGGTGTCGGAAGGTTCGAAGAGTTGTTTTGGGGCGAGGCCCCAGTAGATGAGCGCAAAGCCGATCGCGAGCGTCGTGATCCAGCAGAAGATGGTTATGACCAGCGAAAGCGCGCCGACTGCCGGGCGGAGACGGGTTCTGCGCATAAGCAGGGACGTGAGCCGGCCGACGTACTCACTGAGCGTACCGGAGCGGGTGGGATGAAAGATATCCCGAAAGACTTCGCGCAGCCCGAATAGGACGATGACCGTCCCGATGATCTCGATCGATGTGCTCTGAACGCTCACGGGGGTCCTCGGCTCACGTTCGCGTTAGCGGTTGGCTTGCAAGAAGGCGGCGATGCGCGTTGCGTCCGCCGCGGTAACGCCCATCTCCGGCATGGCCGTGCCCGGATGGATTTGTTGGGGATGCTGGATCCAGAGAACGAGATTTTCCGGAGAGTTCTGTAGTGTGCCGGTGAGATAGGAGCGCTGCGCGAGGCCTTCCAGCGAGGGGCCGACCTTTCCCACCGCACCGGGGACCGGTTCGACGTTGCATGAGGCACATAGGAAGACACGGTCCGGGCAGTTGCAACTCCGCTCCGGATAAGCTTCACTTGTCTCGGGGAGCCTTTGCGCATCCGGCGCACGGTCCACCGCCCGGGCTGCACACGTCTCCAATGGCCGGCGGAACAAGGCGTACCCAAGGTGTAACGTCTAGGCGTGCCCCACCGCTGACACAGAACCTGCCGAAGTTTTCCAGCCAGCGCCAGTGCGATGCCTTCCTGCGTTGGCCGGCGAGCCGCCTGTGCAGCGGCGATCCTTGGAGGACACGCCGTGGCTATTTCGCGCCGCGTTTTAGTAGGCATCAAAGACCACCGGATTAAAGGTCGTGGCTGAGCGTCGTGGGAATGAAAATAGAGAACATAGTTCCACTGCTTCCCGGGGTTGTTGAAGAGCAAAAATGAATCGAACCGTGATGCTTTTCAATGATCCCTTTGCTGATCCACAATCCCAACCCGCTTCCGCCGAGACCCTTAGTACTTTTGAAAGATTGAAATAGGTTGGCCTTCACTTCTGAACTCATGCCGTGGCCGGTGTCTGACAAGGTAATTCGGACACCGGGTAGGCCCGTCTTTGGTTGCGTCGCCGCGCGCTCCCGCAGTGTGATTCGGCCGCCATCGCGCATAGCGTCAAACGCATTGCCAATCAAGTTCGCGAAGACCTGCCTAAGTTCGCCGGGATAGCAGGTGAAAGGCGGGGTGTTTTGATAGCGACGCTCAATCACAATTTGTGACCCCGCGAGCCGTCCCTGATAAAGCACAAGAACAGAATCCAGCAAGGCAGACATAGACGCGGGTCCCTTGATGTCACGCTGGCGGTTGAAGGTGAGCGTTTGTACCGCGATCTCGGAGACCCGCATTAACTCCCGCCGAGCTGTATCGAGGTATCCTCGCTGCTCTGGGGTCAGAGGGGAGCCGTCGAGAAGGTACAAAAGGTTCGTCACCGCTTCCAACGGATTGTTGATTTCATGGGCAATGCTGGAGGCCATCCGGCCTACGAGGGCAAGACTCTCACTTCGACGCAGAGCTGCTTCCGAGACTCTGCGCTCATACTGTAGTGTGCGCATGTACAGCACGGCCTTAACACTACTTACCAGGGTCGTGGGACGCACAGGCCTTTCAAGAAGATTAGTGTTTCCAAGGACTAATCGTCTCCGCTCTCGCAACAAGCTCTGAGAGGACTCTACGCCGGCTTCTGTCAAGATCAAAACAGGCAGAAGAGACCAGCCAGGTTGCTGCCCTAGGCCGGTGGAGAGATGGGAAATCTCCTCGCTCCCTAAAGCTTCTTCGGCGATCAACAGTGCACCAACGTCTCTGGCGCGAAACACCTCTACGGCATCGAAAATATTTTTGAAGACTTGGCTTTGCACACCTGATGATCTGAGTACATCCGTGATCAACTCAGCATCACGTCCAGTAGGTGTGACGAGTAGAACCTCCAAGCCATCGCTCCCCGCCATCTTCGACTATTCCTCGTTCTGCGTCTCCCGTATCTGTATAGAATCTGGAAGACCTGACAGTATCCCCTTAAATCCAGTGAGAGGCTCTCCAATTTGGATGCCTCCCGGGCCAAAGTGCAGCTCCCGAATCGTGCTTTCGTGCGCCCCGCTGCGCTTTTTGAGCACGGAAATTGAGCGGCGAACCGATGCGGATACTTCGAAGTAGCGCAGGATCAGCAAAGTATCCGCCAAATAGCTGATGTCTATCGGTTCTGCCCTTTCCCCGATTAATGCCTGCTGCGTCAGGACGAGAAACGTATTTATTCCGTTCTGATTCAAGAAGGCAAGCAGTTCGTGCAGGTGTAAAGCAAGATCCATTTCACCGGCCATGGAACGCAGGAACCCATTAAGACTATCGATAACGACCACCCTGGCGTTACTCGTTTCCACCTGCTGTCTTATCTTCCAGGCAAACTCTCCGGGTGAAAGTTCAGCCGCATCCATCTGCTCAATGCATAAACGTTGCTTCTCAATTTCATCGTCGATCTGCATTCCTAGGGAATGTGCTCTTATGCTGGCCGTGCGCAACGTCTCGTCGAAGGAATACACCACCGCTCGTTCTCCGCGGGTGGCGGCAGCGTAGGCGTACTGCATACCGATCGAAGACTTGCCTACGCCCGCCGGCCCCAAAATGAGCGTGCTGGAGCCACGCTCGATGCCTCCCGTGAACATGGCGTCGAGCGCAGGCAGATTGCTGGACATACTCTCCTGCGAAAAATCCCTCCCATGTTCGGCGGCGACGAGCCGAGGATACGCTACAATGCCTCCGTAACCGAGAGTGTAATCGTGAAAGCCCTCACGAAAGCCTGATGACCGTAGTTTTACGACCTCCAGATGCCGACGTACAACCCCATACGAGCGCTGGACCGTGCTAAACCGAATGACACCATGCACGATACTCAGGACCTGCTGATCGTCGCTATTTGGAGTATGGTCGTCGAGCAACAGCACCGTCGTGTGGCGGCCCGCAAAGTATTGCTTTAGAGCCAGGAGCTGCCTTCTATACCTAATTTGATCCTGGGCCAGCAGGCGAAACTCGGAAAGCGAATCAACGACCACTCGTTGAGCCCCGACTCGCTCGATCTCCTTCAAAAGCCTCTTGATTGTGGTGGCAAGTTCCACCTCGCCCGGATGAAACACGGTGTAGCGTTCCTCATCGGTCAAGCTGGCTTCTGCTGGCACGAATTCGGCAATAGAAATGCCATCCAGCGACCAGTCATGACCCCGCGCCGCTTCCAGCAATTCGGCCCTAGATTCCGAAAGCGTGACATAGAGGCAGCTTTCTCCTGACCGGATGCCCTCGATGGCAAATTGCAAACCCAGAGTGGTTTTGCCAGTGCCGGACTTTCCTTCGACCAAGAACGTGTGACCTTTTGGCAAGCCGCCCAAAAGGACGTCATCGAGACCTGGTACACCGGTGAGGAGGCGGGGCGTTTCCATAGATGTTTTCACGGAGCCATTATCAATCACCGGAGGAAAAGGGGGAAAGTTCCAATGCCGGGTTCTGGCCATAAAATCATCTTCCGAGCCGGAGCACTAGGGGCGCATGATGGGATCCTGCAGACGGGGATGAGGGGGAGACGCGGTATAGACTGGGCCACTTCGGCGCGAGAACTGTTCCTGCTGCTGCTAAAAGCTGGAACGGTGATTACAATAACCCTGCAAACAACCGGCAACCAATAACAACCACAAGTCTTCTCACATTGCAACGGATAACGAGAAGACTCCGGCGTCTCCAAACGATTCTCAAAGGTCAATTTCGATGGCTGCGGTTCTGCGGGCATTTTTCGGTTACCTGTTTTTAGTCATGATTGTTCGCATCGTAGGGTGGCGCCCTGGCAAGCAGATGACTCCCTTTGAGTCCGTCCTGATTTTCTTTATAGGTGGGCTAGCACTTACCGCGATCGTAGGGGACGAAGTCTCGTTTACCAATGCCCTCTGTCAAATCATCACCATGGGTTTGGCACACTACGGTATTGTCTGCGCTCGATCGAAGTCACAGCGCTTTGCACGGCTGGTGGACGGAACTCCGCTGATTCTCCTCGAACAACAACGATGGCGCGCGGACACGCTTCGACACATGCGCATTAAGACGACGACGTAATTGCTTCAGCCCGCGAGTCGGGAATCAAAACGCTGCAGGACATTGACCACGCGGTGCTGGAGCGCAATGGGGAAATCAGCACTATCGCGGTTCGAACAGATTCCTAGACCGTAAAGCAGTCAACGGAGTTTACACAGGATTGGGGTTATTATGGCCAGCAAACCGTTTACAAAGCCGGTTGAAAATTCCGTTGCCAGGGTTAATGACGAGGGTCGAGGTCGGTGAAAACCTTGACTTTCAGCGAAAATGGTGGCGATTTGAGAAAGCTGCTTGGGCGATCCTCACCCGACTTTCGCCATGCGCCCCGCGGCGTCCTCGAGCCATCGCCGCTTTCGAACCTTTAAGTCTTTTAAATCCCCGGCCTACCCAAAAACCGAGTTTTTCCGCGGCCTGTAAAGCCAAACAGCCTTTCTGAGGGCACAGGCCGAGGCCGGGTCGCAGGCCTGGAAACCGGGAATTCCGTGCCGCGCGCGCGCGATTTATTGCGCGAGATACCCGCCATCAATCTCCCAGTTGGCGCCGTTCACTACTCCTGCCGCTTCGCTGCACAAGTAGGCAACCAGTTCGGCGACCTCTTCGCAGGTGGCAAACCTCTTTACCAAATATTTCTCCATCAGTTTCGGCGGGTCAATTACGCCCGAAGCAATCAGGTTGGTCGTAACAAACGTTTTGATGGCGCCTGGACTGATGGTATTTACCCTTATGTGGAAGTCCTGCATCTCTACGGCCATAGCGCGGGTCATGGATACCAATGCCCCTTTCGTGCCGGCGTAGGCAACCAGGTTTGCATTGCCGACCATTGCGTTCACAGAGCCGATATTGACGATCGCGGCGTCGCGCGGACGCTCGGTCGCTCGAACAATCTGGCGCAGGAATTCCTGAGCGAGGAAAAAAGGAGCTCGTTGGTTCACGCCGACGAGGCGATCAAATTCAGCCTGGGTGACCTCTAACATGGGCTTATGGAAGCTTGACGCCGCGTTATTGATGAGAGTGTCAGCGAGTCCTAAGGTTGTAGTGACCTGCTCGAATACAAAGGAACCGGCATCCGGCTCGGATAAGTCCTTGACCACAGCGAATGCTTTGGTTGAAGGAAGATCCTTCTCGCCGACTCGGGCGAGAACCGCCTCATCGCTGTCCACCATGAGCACACTGGCTCCGCCGGCACATAGGCGACGCGCAATCGCCAGCCCCAAACCATTAGCCGCCCCCGTAACAACAACACGCCGTTCCTCAACGCCCACCTTCACGCCCTCCGTAATCCGATTGCCCTTTCCAGTTGGAAACCACTTCTGTTTCTAAACCATGAACGTGGTTTTCGCCAGGCCAACCTGCCGGAGCAGAATCTTCTAACTGGAGGGACGGATCACTTGCCAGGCCAGATGGACGCTCAATTTCGCATGGACTCCATCATGTGCGCGAAGGAAGGGAAATCCAAAGATTGCTTTCCGTCAGAGACAGCGTTTGCGGGATCCGGATGTACTTCGACGATAAGGCCATCGGCACCGGCCGCGAGTGCCGCGCGGCACATCGCTGGGATCAGGTCGCGCCTACCGGTCGCATGAGAGGGGTCGGCGATCACCGGCAGATGACTCCACTGTCGTGCCAGCGCCATTCCGGCCAGATCGAGCGTGTTGCGCAGGTCGGGGTCGTAGGAGCGGATGCCACGCTCACATAGCACGACCTGGCCGTTGCCCCCGGCCAACAGGTATTCCGCGGCGAACAACCACTCCTTCACCGTCGCGGCCGGGCTGCGTTTAAGCAAAACCGGCTTTCGTAACTGTCCCAGACGCCGCAGCAGGGCGAAGTTTTGCATGTTACGGGCTCCCACCTGCAGCATGTCGACGTGCTCGGCAACAATTTCGACATCGTCCGTACTCAGGACTTCCGAAACAATCGGCAAACCGGTTTCTCGCCGTACCCGGCTGAGAATGCGCAGCGCCTCTACCCCGAGTCCCTGAAAGTCGTAGGGAGAAGTGCGCGGCTTGTAGGCACCGCCTCGCAAGATCACCGCCCCTGCCGATTTCACCGCTTCGGCCGTTGCCAGAAGCTGTTCGTAGGATTCCACGGAACAAGGCCCGGCCATCACTACCGGTTGACCTGCCCCTATTTTGACTGACCCTATTTGGACCACGGTTCGTCCGTTCATCCTCGAACTGCTGAATAGTTCGAGCGATGGAACGGGAGCCTTGACTGCCCCTGACTGGATCCGGGTTTCTACGGTAAGGCTGTGCATATTCCTGGTCTCCGTGGATTCTGGTTAGAAATGGAAAGGGCCGCGACTTTGGTCGCGGCCCTGGGTGGAAATGCGCTCTAAATCAGAAAATCAGATTCGAAGATGTGCGCACACCACCGGAGCCGCTACTGGATACCAGTAGCGGTAGGTAAAAGAAAACTGGCGTGACGCTTTCTGCATCTTGCCCACCAGTTTACGCACAAGTGCTGCTCTTTGGGAAGACAAACTTTGGAAAGACAAACTTCGCCCCTCGTCTTTCGTTCTCGAAATCAACGGTCAAGACGGCGGTCTAGGACGGTCCCTGGGCTGCGGCTGTAGCCTGCCCCTTCGAGAAAGACCGGAGGTAGTTCACCAGGTTCCAGGTATCCTCCGGCTTGAGGCGCGGCCCTTCACCCTCCATTTCGCCCTTGCCTTTCTCGATGATGTAAAAGAGTACACCGTCGGTATCCCCCTTCAGGGCTGAAGGGTCACGAAAATCAGCCATTTTTGCCTTCATGTTTTTCGCCAGGTCGCCGGCGCCGCTCCCGTCATCTCCATGGCACGCGGCACACTCGTAGCCATATATCTTCTTGGCCCGAGCCAGAGATTCAGGGCTTGGTTTCACGGGATTGACCTCGTTAACGGCTTCCAGTGGGATTTTGGCATCGGCTGCCGGAGCAGGACTGGCGGACTGCTGGGCCTGCGGGGGTGACGCAAAAGCGCCGGTCAGCACCAGGGCGGAGACAATCAGGAAAGGCTTCAACATGGGAGCCCCCTTAGGATGAAATGAAAGTCGCCAGATACTTTACGCCTAAGACATATACTCCGTCGAGCAGCCTTTTCACCCCGTCGAACACTGCCTGGTCCTGGCTAAGCCCGGAAAGATATTCAGGGAGGAAGGCCACGTAGTTACCCAAATAAACAGCCCGAAGTTGGTTTTCCAAATGACTGTCTTGCAGTTGCTTAATTTTCGAAGTTATTACGGCTTAACTCAGCTTTAACTTATGAGTTGGCGAACTTGCACCGGCCGTCAACCCATTGAAAGTTTAGCCTTGCGCGCTCTGGCAAATGCGTATTGGAATGTTGCAGGAAATTAAACAATGCGCAGATGGCAGATGGGAATTGTCCCTGGCAGGGACCCAGGGCAACACAGTTTTCTATAAGAGGGATTGTGTCGCCTATCCGCTCTGACGCTGTTCCAAATCTCGTTCGCGTTCCAGCCTGGCCACGAGGAGGGTGGCTGACGTTTCCGTCATTTCGGGGCAGATACTGCGGAGATACTCTTTGGCGATGGCGTGAATCGCCCGCGGTTCCACCTCTTTAAATTCCGCCACGGTGTCACCGTGAGGGTCAACGACCACGATCTTGTTGCCAAGCCTCTTCTCCCTCAAGAGGACCGTAGCCAGTGCGATTCCGATGCTGATGATTTCGTCCGGCGCGTAGGCGTACTCATTGGTC
The DNA here is from genome assembly GCA_035695685.1 of Acidobacteriaceae bacterium. Lineage (GTDB taxonomy): Bacteria > Acidobacteriota > Terriglobia > Terriglobales > Acidobacteriaceae > PALSA-350. The sequence continues at coordinate 10,342 of DASRRN010000362.1, forward strand.
AGGGACAGCACTTTTTCTGTTAGATCGGAATCAAGCTTGATCTTCATGGTTGGCAGCCGGCGACCTCGCAATTGATGTCTCTAAATCCTTTATCGTCAAAGTGTTCGTCCTATTTAATCTCGATAATTTGCCGGCGGAAATGCAACTTCCGAGCAGGTGGGCAGATGGGCACTCTTTCCTGCCTCGTCGCGCAGGAGAGATGGCGGGTGCCCGTGCGGTCGGAGTATGGCCGGTTACATTGCTATAAATTTGGTGGCGAACTCAGCTGCTCGAACTGCGGTGGCGGCGGGACGCAAGCGATCGCGAGTATATTCAAAGTCGACTGCGAATTCCTTCGCTGCCCACACGGAGCGCATCCAAGATATCAACAGCACCCAGCATGAAACGAAGACTGTGAGGTTATTTCATGGGAAAAATGACCCGATTCGCCCTCATTGCCGTCGGCGCCGTAGTGGCGCTCGTCATTCTCGTGGCGATTTGCCTACCGCTGTTCCTGAACGCAGACAGTTTTCGCGCGCGGATTGAATCTACCCTGACGAAATCGCTTGGCCGTAAGGTGACTATCGGCAAACTGGATTTATCCGTATGGTCCGGCGGGCTGGTCGCGACCAATGCCACGGTCGCCGACGATCCAGCGTTCAGCACGCAGCCGTTTATTCAAGCAGATAGCGTCAAGATCGGGGTGGAGATTCTTCCCCTGATTTTCAGCAAACAAATCCACATACGGGGATTCTCGCTGCAGTCGCCAAAGGTGCAGTTGTTTCGTGCGGCCAACGGTACCTGGAATTACTCGACGATTGGGAAGTCCGCGCCGACTGCCCAGGATGCGGACACAAAGCAAGCCTTCCCGGATCTCACGGTGGGGCATGTCACGGTAGAAAACGGGCGATTTACGGTGGGCACACAGCCGGCAGCCGGAGGGTCAGCGGGTGCTCCCGCTCGGGTATATGACCAGGTCAACCTTGAAGTGAAGGACTTTGGTTTCAGGAATGCATTTCCATTCACGGCTTCCGCTCATCTGCCGGCAGACGGGACAGTAAGTCTGAGTGGAAAGGCAGGGCCCATCAATCAGCAGGATGCATCGGCGACGCCCTTCTCCGGCCATTTGGAAATGAAGCATATCGATCCACTGGCAGCCGGGTTTGTGGACGCCTCAGACGGCGTCACCGGCTTGGTGAACAGCATGATATTGGATGCCAGCTGGAACGGGCAGCAGATGCATGTGACCAAGTTGCTGGTGGATAGTCCGAACATAAAGTTGGTGCGCAGCAATGCACCCAAGCCGCCGGCGCCCGCGGGAGCCAATCCCGAGGGCACCACGATGCTGCAAAATCTCTCGGTGGACGATGCCCAGATCAAGAATGGATCAGTCACGCTGACCACCGCCGGGCAGACAGGCGCGGCCGTCTATCAACAATTGAATGCGCAGATTGCCAACCTCACCCCAAAGACTTCGTCGCCCTTCAATGTGAGCGGGCAACTTCCCGGCGGGGGCACGTTGAGCGCCAACGGAAGGGTGGGGCCATTTAACCAGGCGAACAACGCGGCGACCCCTCTCAACGCGCACGTGACACTAAAGCACGTGGAGTTGGGCTCGTCCGGAATACTGCCGCCGGATGCCGGCATTGGCGGCATTGCGGATCTACAGGCCCAAGTGCAGTCTGATGGCCAGACCTTGAATGCTACCGGGTCGACGCAGATCGCAGGGATCAAGCTGGCGAAAGATGGCCAGCCTTCCGCCAAGCCGGTGCAGCTGCAGTTTGCAGTGGCCCAGAATGAACAGGCCATGACCGGACAGCTGCAAAAGGCGACGTTCACCGTTGGGCGGGCGACGATCAATGCATCCGGTACCTACCAGGCGAGCGGTCCGACCACAGCGATTAATTTGAAAGTGATCGGCGACAGCGTACCGATCGATGAACTGGTGGCCTTTCTGCCCGCCCTGGGTGTACGCCTGCCGCAGGGGTCGCAGCTCAAGGGAGGGACCTTAACCACGGCGCTGACGGTTTCCGGATCTTCGGCAAATCCAGTGATCAGCGGGCCGGTGCGTCTGAATAACACCCAGCTCGCCGGCTTCGACCTGGGCTCGAAGCTGCAAACGCTCTCGCAGCTCACAGGGGGCAAGATCGGCAGCGCCACCGGCTCGGGAACCAACATTCGCTCGCTAAGCATGAATATCCGCGAGGCCGGGGGTGGCATACAGACCGATAACATCGCCTTGGATGTGACGGGCGTAGGAACAGCGACCGGCGCCGGCAGCGTAAGTGCTGCTGGGGCGCTCAACTACAACGTGGTCCTTAAGCTTACCGGCCTGGTCGGGGGAGCAGGCAACAGCGCTTCTGCGGCGAGCGGAGGTGGAGGCAAGGCCGCGCTGTTGGGTGGCCTCGCGGGGATGATCCCCGGCGGGGCAGGCGGGGCGGCAGGTTCGATCGGTGGCCTTGCAGGGGGAGTACTAAGGAACGGGATCCCGGTTGCTATCGGGGGAACGACCAGCAACCCGACCTTTAGTCCCAACCTGGCCGGGCTGGCATCGGGCATAGGTGCGAGCGCGCTAAAAGGAAAAACCAACGGCAAGCAAAATGGGACGCAGAGCAATCCTCTGGGCAATGCATTGGGCGGGCTCCTTAACCGGCACTAA
>DASRRN010000363.1:0-2728 GCA_035695685.1 Acidobacteriaceae bacterium
TCGATTGCGCCGTTGATTATCCGGAACGGCTCCCGGGTCAGCCGCTGGCCGTCCTGCCAGATCCAATGCGTATCGATGGCGGTTACCTTCCCCGGAGCAGCCGCCGCCACATGGGTGAACATGGCCAGGGAGATGTCGAAGTGACTGTTGGAGTGCGATCCCCAGGTGAGGCCCCAATCGCGGCAAAGCTGGGCTACCCGGACGGAGCCCTGCATGGTCCAGAAATGCGGATCGGCCAGGGGAATATCCACCGCTCCCAACTGCACCGCATGTTTTAGCTCACGCCAGTCAGTGGCTATCATGTTAGTCGCGGTGGGCATCCCGGTGGCCTGGCGAAACTCCGCCATGATCTCCCGGCCAGAGGAGCCATTCTCCGCCCCGCACGGGTCTTCCGCATAGGCCAGCACATGCTGCTTGCCGCGGCAAAGAGCCACTGCTTCTTCCAGTCGCCACGCCCCGTTGGGATCGAGTGTGATGCGTGCCTGGGGAAACCTTTCCGCTAGCGCGGTTACGGTTTCCATCTCCTGCTGGCCGGCAAGCACGCCGCCTTTGAGCTTGAAATCGCGAAAGCCGTATCGTGCCTGGGCTGCCGCGGCCAGGCGCAGCACAGCCTCGGTGGTAAGCGCCTCTTCATGGCGCAATCGCAACCATGGGTCGGCAGCGTGTACATCGCTGGCATAGGGCAGGTCAGTCTTCTGCCGGTCACCGACAAAAAATAAATAGCCGAGGACCGGAACATTCGAGCGCTGCCGGCCTTCACCCAGCAACGCGGCTACGGGCACGCCCAGGAACTGCCCCAGCAAGTCGAGCAGCGCGCACTCGACTGCCGTGACCGCATGCACCGTGATACGCATATCGAAGGTCTGAAGGCCCCGCCCGGCGGTGTCGCGATGGCCAAAGCGGTTGCGCATGGTTTGCAGAATTTCATGGTAAGAAGCGATGGGGGCGCCGACGATTGCTGGGGCAGCCTCTTCAAGGACGTGGCCGATCTGGGCTCCGCCTGGCACTTCACCGGCGCCCGTATGCCCGGCATCGTCGGTCAGCACCACGACATTACGGGTAAAGAAGGGAGCGTGGGCGCCGCTCAGGTTCAGCAACATGCTGTCGTTGCCGGCGACCGGAATGACACGCATGGCGGTTATCCGGGGAGAGGACGCGAGTTCCCTGCTGGTATGCACCACCGAGAGTATTTCAGATCTCTCCCGCCCGTGGAGAGTCAGCGTGCAGCATGCACTCACCGGTGAGGCATTCCGTAGCAGAAAGGCGTTCTTTTTGGCTACGCCAGCAATGTTGAGGAGTGTTGTTGTTTCCTGAGCAAGGAATAGGCGGCCTCCGGCCTGAGTGGCCGGGCGAGAAAAAATCCTTGCATGAATTCGCATCCGATCTCGCGCAGCTGCCGTAGTTGTTGTTCGGACTCCACGCCTTCGGCAACCGTTTTCAGCCCCATCTGTCGTGCCAACGTGGTGATGGCACGAACGGTGGCAAGATGGGCGGAGGAACCATCGAGACGCTGAACGAACGAGCGATCGATTTTGAGCGTGTCCAGGGGTAGCTCCTGCAAGTAATTGAAGGCCGCGTATCCGGTACCAAAGTCGTCGAGGGCAATACCAATGCCGAGATCGCGCAGCTTCTGCAGGTTGGCGGCGGCTCCGCGAAGGTCTGCGATGACCCAGCTTTCCGTAATCTCGAGCTGCAGGCGGTCCGGTGCCAGACCGGTTCGCGACAGCGCATCCGCAATTTTCAAAGCGAAGTCGGGCCGTGCCAACTGCACTCCGGAAATATTCGCGAACATCTTGACCGGGTGTACATCGTTGGCATTCCATTCCATCGCCTGGCGGCACACCTGGTCGATGACCCAATCGCCCATGGCCACGATCAGGCCGCTTCTTTCCGCACTGGGAATAAATTCCAGGGGGCTGACCTGACCCCACCTAGGATGCTTCCAGCGCAGCAATGCTTCAAAGGCAAAGATTTCTCCGTCCCGGGCAAAGATAGGCTGGTAAGCGATGCGGAATTGGTCCTGGGCGAGGGCTTCGACCAAGGCTCCCACCATCTCTGCCGCGCGCCGGGTTTGCCGGCCCAAAGCCGGAGAATAGATGCGAGCTTCCCCTCCACCGGCGAGTTTTGCCTCCCGGAGGGCCATATCCGCATTGCTTAGCAGCAGGTCCGCCGAATCACCATGGTCGGGAAAGATACTTATGCCGATGCTGGCGGTGATGGTGAGCGAGTGGCCATCGACCAGAAAGGGCTGGCTCAGGTCCTTGAGCAGTCGACGGCAAATGCTAACCGAGTTTGAAATTTCTGAAAGATCAAACAGCCCCAGGATGAACGCATCGCCCTCCCGGCGCGCAAGGGTGTCGATCTCCCGAATCGACCGATTCAAGCGCTCGCTAATCTGCTTGAAAAAAGCGTCTCCCAGCTCATATCCGAGGTTGTCGTTGAATTGTTTGAAGCGATCCAGGTCGATACAACAAACTCCCAGCAGCTTGCCCTGCCGCTTCGCGATGATCATCGCTTGCCGCAACCGATCTGCCAGTAAAGTCCGATTGGGCAACCCGGTCAGGCGGTCGAATTGCGATCCCTGAACAACCTCCTCGTGGAGGTGGCCATGTTCAATGGCCATGCGGGCAAGATCGCAAAGGCCCTGGATTGTGTCCCGCGTTGAGGCGTCCAGAGACCCCTGCTGCCGGTCGAATACCGTGAACGCGCCTCTCGCTTCTCCTGAACC
>DASRRN010000364.1:0-2898 GCA_035695685.1 Acidobacteriaceae bacterium
CCCACAAAAATCGTCATCCTGAGCGGAGCGCCTCTCAGATTTATCGCGGGACACCGCGCTCGGTGGCGCGGAGTCGAAGGACCCCGAGGATGCTTATCTTGCCTATGCCGTTCGGAGCTTTTCAACCACCGAAGCCCGCGCTTGGCGGACCCGCCACGGTCTTTCCCTGGGGCCGAGAACAAGGACTGCTAGCATCTTGCCATGTCCGGCGGCTACATCTCTCCATTCTCGGCAGCCATACAGGCACGCTTTACATTGGCGTCACCAGCAACCTGTATCTGCGCGTCATGCAACATAAGGAAGGCACGTTGGAAGGTTTCACTGCGGCCTATGGTTGCAACCGCCTGCTCTACTTTGAGGGTTACGAAGGCATTCGCGCAGCCATCGCTCGGGAAAAACAACTCAAAGACTTGCGGCGCGAAAAGAAGCTCAACCTCATTCGGACGATCAATCCCGAGTTCAAAGACCTTGCACAGACCTGGGGATGGAAGATGATTACAGTTCATGAAAAGATGCACCCGTGACCATCAAGTGGGTACCGCAGGAAGATCCTGTTCTCGGGCTTCGGTGGTTGAAAAGCTCCGAACGGCATAGGCAAGATAAGCATCCTCGGGGTCCTTCGACTCCGCGCCACCGAGCGCGGTGTCACGCGATAAATCTGTGAGGCGCTCCGCTCAGGATGACGATTTTGTGGGAGTTTTGAAGAAAAACATCCCAAACAAGTTAGCGCTTATGCGGCGTAGCCCCATCGTTTTCCTTATCAAGGGGCACCCGTCCTGTTTCCTGGACTCTTTCTTGAGGGTGAGCGATGGCCGGTGTAGTGCGGTGGTATCCCACATCTCGCGAAAAACTAGCGAGATGCCCCGAGTTTCCTGTACGCAGTCCAGGGCATGACCGCGTGTGCGCCTTTCTTTAAGGAAAGGCGCATGAGATCCGCGGAACCCATTGAGGTCTACAGGAAATCGGGGGTGTGGAGCACCCGTCGGTTGTTGCGGGGCTGGAGGCCTAGCTTCAGGCCTGCGGGAGCGGGGTCAGGCGCAGAAAGCGCGAGGAGAGGTTGGACCAGTCGGAGAGAATGCGGTAAGCGCGGGTGCTGGCGGTCTTTTCCGCGTGCAGTTGAATGAGCTGACGCAACTCTTCGCCTGCGGCCTCGTCCAGCTGAGATAAGGGCTCTGGGGTGAGAAAGCTGGTGTGGTAACGGGTCTGAGAGACAAAGGCGCCGTCCTCGTCGAAGACCCAGGCCAAACCGCCAGTCATGCCGGCGCCGAAGTTTTGCCCGGTCGAGCCGAGCACCGCTACAAGACCACCGGTCATGTATTCGCAGCCATGGTCGCCAATGCCTTCGACCACTGCGAGTGCTCCGGAGTTGCGCACCGCGAAGCGCTCGCCGGCCCGCCCGGCGGCAAACAGGGAGCCACTGGTCGCACCGTATAGAGCGACATTGCCGAGAATGACGTGCAACTCGCTTTCCCGCGCCGCGCGACCCTGGCCGCGGAGAATCAGTTCTCCTCCGCAAAGCCCCTTGCCGACGAAATCGTTGGCCATACCCTCGAGAACGAGTTGCATGCCGGGCACAGCGAAGGCTCCGAAGGATTGCCCGGCAACGCCCTTCATCTTGAAGTTCAGGGGAGTGTCTTTGTGATGCAGTCCGTGCCAGACCAGCTCCCCAGCCAGCCGCGCTCCGAGGGTCCGATGCTTGTTGGCAATGGTCTCTTCGACGGCAAAGGGTAAACCGGCAGCCCGGGCGGCAAGTGCCGGCTGGACCCAGGCGTTATCAATGTTGGCGTGATCGGCAGGGCGGCGGTTCCGCTGGCCCTGCCAACGCACGTGCCCCTCACGGGCCGGCGCGAGCAACCTGCTGAGGTCAAGTCCTCCGGCAGCGCTTACCTGCTCCAGCAAATCGATACGGCCGATGGCGGCCTCAAGCGAGGGCAAGCCAAGGGAGGCCAGCAGAGTTTGCAGATCGCGGGTGAGCTCCTCGAAAAAGCGCACGACATTTGCAGGCTTGCCACGGAATTTGGCGCGCAGATCGGGTCTCTGGGTCGCGATACCGGTGGGACAGGTGTTGAGGTGACACTGGCGCGCCATATCGCAACCCAGTGAAACCAGCACCGCAGTGCCGAAAGCAAATTCGTCGGCACCCAACAAAGCGGCGATCAGCACATCGCGGCCAGTGCGCAGACCACCATCGCACCGCAGGCGCACGCGTCCTCGTAAGCCGTTCTGCATCAGCACCTGTTGCGCTTCCGCCAGCCCTATTTCCCACGGGTTGCCGGCATACTTGATGCTGGAAAGAGGAGATGCTCCCGTGCCTCCCGCGTGACCCGCAATGACAATGTAGTCTGCATAGGCTTTCGCAACGCCGGCGGCAACGGTGCCAACCCCACACTCGGATACCAACTTAACGCCGATGGCGGCACGAGGATTTACCCTCTTGAGGTCGAAGATGAGCTGAGCAAGATCCTCAATGGAGTAAATGTCGTGGTGGGGCGGAGGGCTGATGAGCGCAACGCCGGGCTGGGCATGGCGCAGACGGGCGATTAACTCGGTGACTTTGTGGCTAGGGAGCTGGCCACCTTCGCCGGGCTTCGAGCCCTGGGCGATTTTGATCTCGATCTCCTCGGCATGGGCGAGATATTCGGTGGTAACTCCAAAGCGGGCAGACGCCACCTGCTTCACCTTGTTATTCAGGATCGCCGGAGCCCCGGGATAGTCCGGGAAGTGGGCCGGATCTTCCCCTCCCTCACCAGTATTCGAACGGGCACCGAGCTGATTCATGGCTTCGGTGATGGTCTGGTGGGCCTCCGGACTGAGCGAACCCAGAGACATAGCGGAAGCAATGAAGCGGCTCACGATGGTAGGAGCCGATTCCACCTGGTCAAGGCTTAGTGGGGCCGC
>DASRRN010000365.1:0-4923 GCA_035695685.1 Acidobacteriaceae bacterium
CCGCTCGCACGAGCGGCTAGGAAGACAGGCGAGGAAATTGGGTGCAGGGAAGCGTGTTCGTTGATACAAATCTGGATGAAGAACGGATTACTTCTGGACCTACCGTCATCCGGGAGCTACCCGGAAATAATCAATTCCGGGCTCCTAACTGTCAAAACCGCGGGTCTTAGTATCGCGATGGCGCGAATCGCCATAACTCGGAGCGCATACCGACGCGCAGCGCCGCGAGTCGTCCGCCAGGCAGCCAGCCCATCGAGACATAGTCGCCGCTCGTGTCGTCGGAGGGAATGGGTTGTATACGACCATTCCGAGTATCCAGTATCGCCGGTGTGCCGAACCAGGACTCGGTCATGGAAACCAGCAAGCGGCCGTCCGCATTCCAACTGTTGGGCGAGAGGTGCGAGTACCGTAAGGCGTGGCTAGGATCGGTTGGGACTTCCGTCTCTGGCTTGCCGTCCAGTGGAACGCGAAAGAGCCGCATACTCGGGCTTTCAAAGACGCCCACCAAGAGTTCCCGCCCGGAGGGGTTGGCTACGACGCGATTGCCGGCTCGAACCTTTCGCGCTTCACCGCCTGCGGACGGAACGGACCAGATGGTGCCTGCGGCCGCGAAATACAGCGTGCGGCCGTCCGGAGAGGTGGCCAAGGAGACGATCTCGCCCTTGCCTGGCGCGATTCGGCGCGTGATTCCGCCGGTCTCGGTCTCCGCGAGCGCGATAGTTCCTCGCGGTTCAGGACCGATCAGGAACGCGATCTCCCGTGGCCCGGCCACGGTGGCGGGAGTTGACGTTTGCTCTGTAGTGGCGACAATGGCCGCCGGGTTCTTCCCTGGCGCTACTGCCACCAAGCGGGCGCGATCCGAATTGAGAACCGTCAGCAGCACACGTCCATCCGGCAGGACGGCAATCAGGTCCGGGTCAGAAACCTCCGCAAATTGAGCCATCACCTGCGTCTGATCCTGATCGACCGGACGGCTCACCAGTTCCGCTGGCAAATCAGTCACGCAAGCATACACACTTCCGTCGGGCGCAGTATCGATGCCCCACGATTCATGGGTGGTCGTAAACAGAGTTTGCGCCGGTCCTCGTCCGTGGGAAGGGACCGAAAGCACGCGAGTAAACTCCCCAAGCTCCTGTGTAAGCAACACCGATTTACCGTCGCGGCTTACCGCATAGTCGGGCGTGCCCGTGCCCCTGGGAACGCCGGGCGCAAGCGGACGGGTGCCGCCTGTAGCAAGATTGATGACCATCAGCCTCATACCCTCGGCTTCATGCCCCAGCGGCGCCCCGTCGACTACGGCTTCATTGCCACCGGGAAATGCGCGAGGACTGGCCAAAGTTTCCCCAATTTCGACCGTGGCGACCGGCAGGTCCTGTACCCGTCCGGTTTCAGGCCAGAAGCGGAAGAGTTGCCATTCATGCTTGGAATTCAGTTTGACCGCCAGCAAACTTCCGTCGGGGAGCGCTTCGGGCCGAAAGGCGTTTGGAAACACCAGGTGCTCGTCGCCGCCGAGCACCGGCACGGAGTAGATCCCCTGCGGCACAGAAGTGGCGCGATCGTAATAGATGGAGGCGCCATCGGGCGCCCAGGATACGTTGCTCACATACCCGCGCTCGCGACTATGAGTGAGCATGGTCCAGTTGCCGGTCTCTGGTGTCATCACGGCGACCTGCGTGTAGCCTCGATCCAAAGCAAAGAAGGCAACCAGGTGGCCGTCGGGCGCGACGCGGGGTCTGAAGGCCATTTCCGGTCCGCCCAGAAGCGCTCCGGACCAGCTCATTGGCCGTGGCGGCGCCAATACCAGCCGGTAGGTGAGAATCGCGAGCGCCATCAACGCAAGAGCCAGAACGCCTATCCAGATGCGGCGGCGCCAAGGCAGTGTTTCCGGCAGATTCGGAACAGCGCCGCTGCGGCCTGTAGCTTCCGACATGGCTGCGAGCGCGAACGATAGATCACGCGCCGACTGAAACCTGTTGCCGGGATCCTTCTCCAAGCAGTGGCGCACCGTGTGCCGCACAGGGTATGGCACAGTTTCGGGCAAATCCGGCGGCTCCTGTTTCAGGATCGCCGCCATCGTTTCGGCTGCCGTGTCACCCTGAAACGCACGGTGGCCGCTCAACAGTTCATACAGAATTACGCCAAAGCTGAAAATATCGGACCGGTGATCGACCTCCTGACCGCGAACCTGCTCCGGCGACATGTAACCGATTGTCCCCAACACGTGTCCCGGGACGGATTCTTGCCGGAAGCTGACGGTCGGACCATCTAAGCCTGCGGCTTTGGCTGGATCCAGCTTGGCCAATCCGAAGTCAAGGATCTTGATCCGCCCATCTTTCGTCACCCAGATGTTTTCCGGTTTTAGATCACGGTGGACGATCCCAGCATCGTGAGCGGCCGCCAGTCCACGGGCCAGCTCCACCCCATAGTCCAGCACTTCCCGCAGCCGCATCGGGCCTTTTCGAAGGCGCTCACGCAAAGTCTCGCCTTGCAGCAACTCAGTGACGATGTACGGCGATCCGTCGTACTGGCCAACGTGGAAGATCGAAACAATATTGGGATGGTTTAGAGAGGCAGTGGCCTGCGCCTCCAGTTCGAAGCGATGAAGACGCTCAGGATCCCGCGACCAGTAGTCAGGGAGCACCTTGATCGCCACGTCACGTTTCAGCAAAGTGTCGCGCGCGCGATACACCTCGCCCATTCCGCCTGCACCCAGCGGCGCGATGATCTCGTAGGAATCCAAACGAGAATCCGCGACCAGTAGCATAGGTGGGCTGAATTATATCCTGAGTCACGATGCTTTCTATGAGCCAAAAGTACTTCGAGTTGGTACTGCACAGAGACTTGCCTTTGGGATAAAGCATAGCTTTGCCGAAATAAACGATAGCTTTGCCGCGGGATCCACGCGTAGTTCTTCATCCATATCGTGTAGAACTTGGAGCTACGGCCAGCGCCAAAGGATTGTGTTGCCGGCATTATCGGAATTCATGGATACCATTGCCGAAAGTACACGGGACCGAACGTGCGTCCGGTCAACCGCAGCGACGGCGATAACCATAATGCGAATGCGCCCCAGACTGTGAATCCAGGCTGAACCCTTCCAGGCTTCCAAACCAAATGGTTCGGCGGTTGGGTTCGGATTACTTCTGGTTAGCCCGTCACTCGCCAACAATGAGAACAACTGCCAAATTGCCGCGACGAGCGACTTGGGCTTTCCGTCAGTGAGAAGGTGATGTGCATCAACCGAAAATAAGGTGCACAAGTTTCTGGCTCGCTGACTATTCGGGACTATGCGTAGAGGCCGAGCCGCGGTTCGGCGATAGAGGCATCCAGTACCTTCTATTGACGTGCTCTCCCCATAAGACTACGATCGCACCTCCTCCCACCTAAACTCGTTCTTCCGGAGGATCGTGCCCGGGTTCAAATCTGTAGTTGCACCCTCTCGCGCTCGCCCGAAAGGGCACCTACTTCGCATACTCGGGTGGGCTCCCCGGAGGTCCACGTGAAGTCCACCCGCCGTGTGCCCGTCGTCTGGCTGATGGGCCTTTCGAACTCGACTGTAGGTCTCACTACTGGGATCGTGTTCTTCGTCATGCCCCAATTGCTGGCGGGGCAGCACATTCCTGAGGCAGCGATTGCCGGAATCACAGCGGCGGCGATGTCTGCAAATTTCTGGGCCGTCGTGTTTGGGCCCCTCCTTGATGTGCGCTTCAGCCGGCGCTGGTATGCCACCGTCTTCGCCGCCCTGACGTCCATGCTGATCTTCATCGCGGTGATGAACCTGCTTCATCTCGTAGTCCTCGAATTTGCGCTGGTCCTGGCAATAGCGACGGCAGGGCTTTCGACCGCCGCGCTCGGCGGATGGCTCTCGGTGGTCTGTCGCCATGAGGAGAAGAACAAGCTCAGCGCGTGGGCCAACATCGCACTTATTTGCGGAATCGGAGTCGCCTCGCTGATCGGGAGCGAACTGGTTCGCCATTTGCCTGTGTGGATTGCGGCGGCCCTTCTGGGCCTGATTGTTTTTCTTCCCACCACCATCTTTCTCATCATGCCCGCTCCCGGTCCCGACCGGCGGCTGGCTGGCGAAAGCTTCAGTCAATTCACTCGTGAAGTCCTGGCGCTGTTGCGCCGCCGCGAAGTGCTGCTTGCCTTGCTGTTCTTCGTCTCCCCATGCAGCTCTTTTGCGCTGACCAACATCCTTGGAGGTCTCGGTGGTGACTTCCATGCCTCAGCGCGGATGGTGAGTCTGGCCGGCGGAGCGGGGGCAGTCTCCTCCGGCATCGCGGGGTGCCTGCTCTTTCCGATTGTCGCCAGACGGTTGCCGCTCCGCCCTCTTTATCTCGCCAATGGCATCGTGGGCGGCCTCTTTACACTGAGCCTCATCGTGCTGCCCCATGCGCCATGGAGCTTTACCCTCGCCCTGCTGGGCGAATTCCTCTTCCAGGCCGGCTCCTATTGCATCCAGCTTGGGATCGTGTTTGAGACCATCGGGCAGAATAATCCGCTGGCTGCAACAACCTTCGCCTTCCTGACGGCAGCCACTAACATTCCGGTTACATACATGATGGTCGCCGACGGCCGAGGTTACGCCATGGGCGGAGTCGCGGGCAGCCTTGCAATGGACGCTGGAATTAGCATCGCTGCTTGTCTGCTGCTGGGTTTGCTGCTCTACCGGCTTCCCAGCAAAGCATTCGGTAGAGGCGCCGAAACGGTTGAACCCCTCAATGCGCTGCTGCAAGAAGACTGACAAAACGGATTCATGGCGGTTCGGGTGTGTACCGCACGAGCGATCACTCAGATCCTGCCGCGGAAACTGGCTCACGTCTCAGTTGACGCAAACAGCGAGTCACTCAGTGAGACGTTCTGTCTGCTCTTTCCTCCGGGTTCTGGGAGGTTGGTCGGCAACCCTTCCCTAATCGGGTTCCT
>DASRRN010000366.1:0-32879 GCA_035695685.1 Acidobacteriaceae bacterium
CAAACTCTGCTCCGTGTGCACCACCAGCGCAATCAACATATACCCTGCATGTCCGATCGCAGAGTAGGCCAACAGCCGCCGCATGCTGCTTTGCGCGATCGCCGCCAGGTTGCCCCAGAGCATCGAGACCACGGCGAGAAGCGCGATCAATGGCGCCCAGCCGGCAGAGTGATTTCCCCACGCAGCATTACCCGCTGCGCCCATCAGCCCCAGAGAAAAGAGCAGAAACAGAATGAAGAAGCTGGCGACCTTGGAACTGGACGCGACCAATGCGGCGCTGCAGGTGGGCGCTCCCTGGTACACCTCCGGAGCCCACATGTGGAAAGGCGCAGCCGCAATCTTGAAACCCAAACCCGCCAGCACCATGACGATCGCCAGCATCAACAGCGGATCACCCGGCGAAGCGTTGACCGCGATCGCGATCCGTTCCAGCGCTAACGAGCCGGAGAGGCCGTAGAGCAGGCTCATGCCAAAGAGCAGGATCCCCGCTGACATTCCGCCGAAGAGAAAATACTTCAGCCCGGCTTCTGCCGATGGCCGGCTCTGTTTGTCAAACGCGGTAAGGATGTATAGCGAGAGACTCAGAAACTCTATGGTGATGAAGATAACCAGCAGATTCTGGGTGCTCACCAACAGCATCATCGCAGTGGTGGCAAATAGGATCAGGGAGCAATACTCGCCCACATGGGTGGTAAAGCGCGCGGAGCTAACCAGGATGAGTACAAGAATCGCCAGCGCCAAAAGAGCGATCTCCACCAGCTGGGTCAGTGGGTTCACGACCAGCATTCCCGCCGGCAGCTCGCCCTGCGCAGGGAATTTCAGCAGCACCAGCAGCGCCACGACACAGCCGATGCAGGCAATCAGGCTGGTGATACGAAAACGAATCGCGAGCGCCGACCGGCGCAGAAAGCTGAGGTCGAGCACCAGTACCAGCAGCGCAGCCAGCGCCACTACGATCTCAGGCGCCGTCAACCATAGCAGCTCTGGGTAGCTGGCTCCGTTCATCGCCACCCACCTTGGCGAAGCTGCTGGAAGAGTGGCCCGTTGAGACTCGGTAGGATCAGATCCATCAGCAGCTTGGGATACAGGCCCAGTAAAATCGTGCTCACCAACAGCAGACACGCTCCAACACGCTCGGGAAGGGTAATCGGCGGCAGCACGTGGTCAGGCGTGGCCGTGGGCTCGCCAAAAAAAGTGGCTTGCAGCGCGCGCCACGAAAAGGCAATGCCGATCAGGATTCCCAGGCCAGCTATCCAAGCCATCCAGGGGAATGCGCGCCAGCTGCCGATCAGCACCTCCAACTCGGCAATGAACCCGCTAAACCCAGGCAGCCCAACTGAGGCCATAAACGCCAGGACGAAAGTCACTGCAGCAAACGGAATGAGACGGCCGAGGGGAATACGCGCGAGCTCGGCCAGGTCGCGCGTATGGGTGCGGTCATAGACCATGCGCCCCACCACGGCAAACAGCAGCCCGGCAATGATTCCGTGGGAGAACATCTGATACACGGCCCCAGACAGGCCAATCTGGTTCAGAGTCATCAAGCCCAGCAGCACAAAGCCCATATGGCTGACACTGGAGTAGCCGACGACAAACTTGAGGTCTTTTTGCACCAGCGCAATGCTTGCGCCGTATACGATGCCGATGAGCGCGAGCACGGCGAAGACCTGCTGCCACGAGCCGAACCCGAGCACGTGGAATCCCCACGGGTCAAGCCCGCGGGGAAACAGCATCATGGCCACGCGCAAACACCCGTAGGCCCCCAGTTTCATCACCACGCCTGCCAACAGCATGGAAGCTGCGGTTGGAGCGGCGGCATGGCCAGTCGGCGCCCAGGTATGAAAGGGCCACATGCCGGCAAGCACGGCGAATCCCACAAATACCAACGGGAAGGCCCACATCTGAAAATGCACCGGAAACGGGAAGTGCGCCATCGTCTCCAGGCTCAGCGTGCGCTGACCAGAAACAACAAATGCGCCAATTAAGCCGGCCAGCACCAAGGCGCTTCCCCCAAAGGAGTAGAGCACCAGCTTCATGGCGGCATATTCCCGCCGTGTCGATCCCCAGATCGCGATCAGAAAATACTTCGGAATGATCGCCAACTCATAAAAGACAAACAGCAGGAAAAGATCGAAGCTCAGGAAGACACCGTATACGGCGCCAATCAGCAACAGGTACAGAGCGAAGAAATCCTTCACCCGCCGTTCGATATTCCAGGAAAAAAGTACGCCGGCGACGGCTGCAATTCCGGTCAGCAAGACCAGGACCAGGCTGATTCCATCAGCGGCCAGATGATATTCGATCCCCAGCCGCGGTATCCACGGCGTTCTCACGATGGTGATCAGCTGCCCCGTTCGTTCATGAGCCACAGCCGCGATCGCGATACCCAGTCCCGCGAGTGTGGTAAGCAAAGCCGTGACGCGGGCAACCGCCGGGCTATTCCCGGGCATGACCGCAATCGCAACCGCGCCAATAAACGAGAGGTAGATCGTCCAGGCAAGCATGGTCAATACCTCACCAGGCCGACAAACTGCATCACTGTGCCATGCACCATTCCGCTAATCAATTGTGGGTACAGCCCCACGATGAACATGACGGCCACCGCGGGCGCGAGCAAGTACTGTTGGGCCAGGGTAAGGTCCGGCATGCCGGCCCATCGCTCATGCAAGGGCCCGGAAAAAACGCGCTGCACAATCGTGAGCAGAAAAACGGCGGTCATCAGCAAACCGAGCAACGCAAGTGCGGCTGCCCACCAGTCCAGCGGGAAGACTCCTTTGAAGATCAGAAATTCTCCTGGGAAGCCTATCAGTCCGGGTAAACCGAGAGACGCGAAGAGCGTGATCCCCATCAGCCCGCTAAATACCGGCATCGGGCGACGCAGCCCTCCGAAATCATTCAGGCCGGTCAAGCCGCCGCTGCGTCTTTGCAGCAGCGCTAAAAACCAGAAGACCGCCGCGGCGGTCACGGCGTGGCTGAACAGCTGCAGCATCACTCCGGTAAGCGCGGCGGCCTTGGCGCTCACCTGGCTTGCATCCGCTCCGGTAGAGCCGGTTACGGCAACGATGCCCAATAGGCAATATCCCAGGTGATTAATCGAAGAGTAGGCAAACATTCTCTTCAAGTCTGTTTGCGCCCAGGCGGCGAATGCGGGAAGTACGATCGTAGCGATGGCCAACCAAAGAAGAATGGTTCGCGCGCGCCACATCTGCTCGGGGAAAATGGGCAGAAGGATCCTGAGAAATCCATACACCCCCATTTTCGATAGCGCGCCGGTCAGCGCCATAGTGGTCTCCGGCGCCGCTTCTGAGTACGCGGAAGCCAGCCAGCCGTGAAACGGAACCATAGGCGTCTTGACTGCAAACCCCAGGAATGCTCCGCAAAACAGGAGCATCGTGATGTGGCCACCGTCCCACTGACGCCAGTGCAGGTTTTGGCTAATCGCGGCGGCGAGCTGTCCTGTCTGCGCCATCTGGGTCAGCTCAACAAAGTCGAAGGTGCCGCTGGCCAGAAAGAGAGCGAGGAAGGCCAGCAGCAACGTAATGCTGCCCACCATGGTGTAGACAAAAAATTGCGTCGCGGCCCGCGCACGTCCTGCGCTTCCCCACAAGCGAATCATGAAAAACACGGGGATTAAGCTTAGCTCCCAGAAAAGGAACCAGTGAAGAAAGTTCAACGCAGTAAAGGTGCCGAAGAGGCCAGTCTCCAAAAAGAGCAGCAGGCAGAAATAAACCGGCCCTTGTTTCGGGTTGCTCCAGGAAGCAGCAACCGCCATGAGCACGACGATGGAGGAGACTGCCAGCATGAGCAGGCTCAGGCCATCTACGCCGACGTGGTAGGCAAGTCCAATCGCCGGTTCCCATGGGTGCAATTCCTGCATTTGCAACCCTGGCAGCGCCGGCTGAAATCGGAACCAAAGCAGGAGTGTATACGCAACCGCGGCGGCGGCAAAAACCGCGGCGGTTAGCCGGGCCGCGGAACGTCCAGCTCGGCCGAGCAACAGCACCGCAATTCCGCCCAGGAAAGGAAGCAAGGTGAGCACGCTGACTGAGGGGAAGTTGCTGCTCATCCTCTGTGTCCCAGCAGCAGAAAGAGAGCAAAAGCGGCCACTGCGGCGCCCAGCAGCCGCAGATAATTCTGGATGCGTCCATCCTGCAATCGCGCCAGCAATCGCCCGCCATCCGCCACGCCGTCACATCCTTCGTCGAATCCCCTGTTCACGACCCAACGATCGAGCGAGAAATCGATCCATCCAAGCCCTTTGGTGAGGGCCGACACGGCTACCGGAATGCCACTCCAAAGCCATCGTTCCAGCCAATTCGCTGTGCTCGCGATCCACCATGCCAGCCGTAGGATCGTCAGCGCGTAGAGCTCGTCGATGAACAGGCCTTTGCTCAGCGCATGGAAGACCGCCGGCTGCAACTGCTCCAACGCATCCGCGTTGGCGGCACGCTGGATCGGCTTGCGGCCATACATCCACCAACCGAGGCCCAGGCCGGCGAAGACCAGCAACGACGAGACCAGCATAAGTGGGAGCAATCCGTTTTCCGCCAGTTGCCCGAAGTCCAGGCCGGCACGCCTCATGTCCAGAAAATCCTGAAACCATGGCCATGCCGGAGTTCCAATGAATCCCAGCAGGACTGCAAAACCGGCCAGCAGTAGTAACGGTGTCGTCATCGCAGCCGGACTCTCATGAGCCGCCTCGTGTGGATCTGACGCCGGAGTCTCCGATGGTTCAATCGGTTCCGGCGCTGGATCCCTGCGCCTGGCGCCGAAAAAGACGTAACAGACCTGGCGCGTCATGTAGAAGGCTGTAAGCAATGCCCCGATCGCGCCCAGATAAAAGGGAACTCGTGAGCCGTTCCACCCATAAGCAGCATGCAGGATCGCATCCTTGCTCCAAAAGCCGGAGAAGAACAAAGGGAACCCGCATAATGCCAGCATCCCCACCGCGTAAGTTGCAAACGTCACCGGCATCCATTTGCGGATGCCTCCCATTTCGCGAATGTCCTGCTCTCCCATTAAGCCGTGGATCACCGATCCCGCGCCAAGAAACAGTAGCGCTTTGAAAAATGCATGGGCGATAAGGTGAAAGACGCCTACCGCCACTCCGCCCACGCCGATGCCCATCATCATGTAGCCGAGCTGCGAGACGGTCGAGTAAGCCAGAATGCGTTTGATATCGTCCTGTGCCACAGCCACGAGTGCGGCAAAGATTGCAGTCAGAGCGCCGACCCAGGCGACCACTTCGAGCGCTCCGCCCCCTGCTCCGCTCGCCGCCGCGCTCGCCGAGGCGCTTGATGACGCGCTCATAAGGGGATACACCCGCGCCACCAGGTAGACGCCTGCAGCCACCATGGTCGCAGCGTGAATCAGGGCACTCACCGGTGTCGGACCTTCCATCGCATCCGGCAGCCAGACATGCAGCGGCAGCTGTCCGGATTTCCCCACTGCTCCGCAAAAGATGAGAAGCGCGATCCCGGTCGAGGCCGCCATCCCAAATCCAACAGTCTGGGTTGCCAGCAAGGAGAGAGCGGTGTGCTCCATGCATCCAGCGCCGTGGTCGTAAAAAAGCAGTGTGCCCGTTTGCCCGTAGAGCCACACCATTCCCAACAAAAGGCCGAGGTCACCGATCCGCGTCGTAATGAAAGCCTTCTTGGCTGCAGCGGCTGCGGCAGGCCGTTCATACCAAAAACCAATCAGCAGGTACGACGTGAGCCCGACGACCTCCCAACACATAAACAGCAGCAACAGGCTATTGGCGATCACCAAACCGAGCATCGCGCCCGCAAAGAGGGAGAGAAAGCAGAAGAAACGGGTGAAATTTTCGTCGTGGTGCATATAGGCCACGCTGTAAACGAAGATCAGCAATCCGACGAAAGTGACCATCACCAGCATGACCGCTGCCAGGGGGTCCAGCACCCAACCCAGCTTTACCCATTCGGACCCGAATTGCATCCACGGAAAATTGAAGATCGATCGCTCCGGTTGCAAGAGGACATGGGCAAAGGCCACCAACGCCAGCACGAAAGAAAAACACATGGAGGTGATCGCGATGGTAGCCGCGAACCTGCGCTGGCGCTGCTTAAGTAGAGCACCGATACCAGCCGCCAGGATGGGGAGTGCCGGTATCAACCACAGGTAGCGAAAGATCCAAACCGTCGAGGCCATAGGCAGCTCTACTGTGGCCTCCCGGTGAGCTGGCTCAGATCGGTAGTTTTCGTGTGCCGGTACACTGCGAGGATAAGTGCGAGCCCAACCGCCGCTTCCGCAGCGGCAACGCCGATTGAGAAAAGAACAAAGATCATGCCAGTCGCCGCTCCGGCATGGGGTCCAAAACGCCAAAAGGCAACAAAGTTGAGGTTGGCAGCATTCAACATCAGCTCAATGCCCACCAACACCAGGATGGTGTTCCTGCGGGTGAGTGCACCCGCAAGCCCAACCGCAAACAGCATGGAAGAAACAAGCAAGCATCCTGCCAAAGCCGTCATCGCGGGTCCTGTTTCTCCTTCATGGCAACAATCACGGCTCCTATGAGCGCTGCTGTGAGCATCAGCCCGATCACTTCCAGCGGCAGTACATAGCCTTCCATCAGGCTAGTGCCCAATTGCCGGATGGTGGCTTGGGGAGCAGGCAATCCGGGCGAATGGATGGCAACGGTGTGAAAGATCGCCCAGGCAAGGATGGCGAAGATCGCCGTTGCCACCAGTACCCCTGCGATCGGGAGAGCAGTTGGGGACAATGCCGGCGAGTCGCTATCGCCGCCACGTGTGAGCAGGATGACGAAGACGATCAGCACCGCGATCGCGCCTACGTAGACCAGCAACTGTGCCAGGCCCAGGAACTGAGCGCCAAGATTAAGGTAGAGCGTTCCTAGCCCGGCAAAGGCAACCGCCAGCGCCAACGCGCAATGCACCAGGCCGCGAAGCATCATCGCCGCGCATGCGCCAATCAGGGTTACTGCCGCGAGAATAAAAAACGTAGCGCTCATCAAGCTCACTCGAAGCTCACTCGGCAAAACGATAGGTTCGTTTCGCAATCTTGTTCCGGGTCTCCACGCCGCGGGCCAACAACGTATAGGCAACGGCAATAAACGCCGTGCTGACCAGCCATCGCGTCAAACCCTGGGGAAGAAAGCGCCAAGCCCCGGCTGATACCACCACCACGAGTGCCATGGGCAACATAAACTTCCAGGCAAAGTTCATTAGCTGATCCATACGCAGGCGGGGCAGAGTGCCGCGCACCCAGATGAATCCGATGATCAGCCCCACTAGCTTGGCAAAGAACCATATCCAGGATGGGATCCAGGTGAGGAAAGGCAAGGGCGCCGACCATCCGCCCAAAAACAAGGTGATTCCCAAGCCACTAATAGCAAACATCCCCAGGTATTCTCCCAGAAAGAACAGGGCGAATTTAAAGCCGGAATACTCAATGTAATATCCGGCAATAATCTCGGATTCTCCCTCCGGCAGATCAAAAGGGGAGCGATTGGTCTCAGCAGTCGCGGCGATCATAAACAGGACAAAACCGGCGAAGCCCCACGGCGTCAATACGTACCAGTGGGGAAAAATTCCTGAGAAGCCAGCTTGTTTCTCCACGATCTCGACCGTCGACAGAGAGCCGGCGGCCATGATGACGGCAATGGACGAGAGCAGCAGCGGTACCTCATAGCTGATCATCTGTGCCACCGCGCGCATGGCGCCCAACAGCGAGTATTTGTTGCGGCTTGACCACCCGGCCATAAAAACAGACAACTCTGAAATCGCCCCAATGGCAAAGAAAAATAGCACACCGGCGTCGAGGTTGGCGGCGATCATATTCCGGCCGATAGGCAGAACTGCATAGGGCAGAAACGCCACCGCCAATAGAACCAGCGGAGCTAGAAAGTGAACCGTGTGGTCCGCAGAGGCGGGAACAATATCTTCTTTGGTGAGAGACTTCAACGCATCCGCCATCGGCTGCAGGATGCCATAAAATCCCACTCGATTCGGACCGTAGCGGTTCTGAATTCGACCCAATCCCTTACGTTCCAGAACCGTCGTCAATGCGAACAGCACTGGGAAGACAAGAAGTATGGGAATGATGGTCAGCAAAATCGAGACCGCCGGTTGGATCACCGCCGGTGAGTAGCCCAAGATCCAGTGTTTCAGTAGCACAAACATCTGGTCCGGCATTATTTCGTCACCGCCGGTTGCTGTTTCTTGGCTTCGGCTTGCGCCTTTTCTTCTGCTCGCCTGGCCTCTACTTCGGCTGCCTCCGTCGGATGGATGGCCATGTAGTGCTCATTCGGCAGCGCCAACTTCTCCTTGGTCCATAAGAGCCCGCCAAAGCGGTCGTCGGTGCTTAGCTCGAACTCGTTATCCATACGAATAGCGTCGAACGGGCATACCTCAACGCAGATTTGGCAGCTCATGCAGACCGATACATCGATATCGAAGACGGCTGGGTAGAACTGCTGTTTGCCAACAAAGTCGGGCTTCTTGTCTTTGCTCTTTTCGATGGTGATGCATCGTGGCGGGCACTCCTTCTCGCAAATCTGGCACGCCACGCAACGGAGGCCCTGTTCCGGGTCCACGCCATCGTAAATAAGAAAAGGGAAGTTACGCGCCGCCTCGGCTACCGGCAGACGCTCTTCGGGAAACTGCACCGTTACCAGGCGGTCCTTATCAGTGAAGCTGCCCAGAAAGTTTCGCGCAGTTTCCACCAACCCCTTGACAATACCCATGCCTAACATCTCGTTTTGCCCTCGCTCTGAGTACTTAAGGCACATTTGCTTAATGGCTTTTTTTCGTAACACAAAAACCTCAACGAAGGGCACGGCTTCAGCCGTGCCATAAGGCCCCCTGCCATTGAGGGCTTTAGCCCCTGAGGTACGTCTTTTCCCATGCTCACGTTCACGCGCGAACTACCTTCTAAAAAACCGTACCTCAGCGGCTAAAGCCGTCCTACTCCCACGCGGTCTACGGCACGGCTAAAGCCGTGCCCTTCGTTGAGATCGTCGCTTCCCATCAGGGAAAGCCGCACTCATTCTGCAACCCGCTCCTGCATCATTAACGGTCCACTTCCCCCATCACAATATCAATGCTGCCCAGAATCACCACCACATCGGCAATGTTTTGTCCTAAACACATATCCTCAAGCACCGTAAGATTAATCAGGCTGGGCGGCCGCACGCGGTAACGGTACGGATTCGGCGAGCCGTCACTGATCAAATAGAAGCCCAACTCCCCCTTAGGCGATTCAATCCGTGCATAAGCTTCGCCTACTTTGGGTCGTAAGCCACGCAGCCTGGCTTTGGGATCCATGATCGGCCCCGATGGAATGTCGCGCAGGGCCTGCTCCAGAATTTTTAAAGATTCCCGCATCTCGAGCACGCGCATCATGTAACGGTCGAACACATCGCCGTGTTCGCCTAGCGGCACACGGAACTGGAACCGTTCGTACACGCCGTAGCGGTCTACCTTGCGCAGGTCATAATTCACTCCGCTGGCGCGCAGCCCCGGCCCGGTGACACCGGCGTTGATCGCCAGTTCGCGGGGAAGCACACCCACTCCCTGGGTTCGCGCCATCAGGATCTCGTTACCCGTCAGCAGCTGCTCGAACTCATCCAGGAAGCCGTCAAATCCGGCCACCAGCTTCGCCGTCTCGCTGAGCCATTCCGCAGAGCAATCCACGCGCACCCCGCCAAATCGCATGTAGTTACACATCATGCGCGCGCCGCTTAAGGATTCGAACAGGTCCAAAACTCTTTCCCGCTCGCGGAAGGCGTACATCAGCGGCGTCCCGCTCGCCCCCATATCCTGAAGCAGAAACCCCACCATGCCGGCGTGATTCTGCAGCCTGGTCAATTCAGAGACGATCACCCGGATATACTCAGCGCGCTCCGGCACCGCGATGCCGGCCAGCTTCTCGACCGCCAGGGCGTATCCCCAGTTGTTGGTCATCGAGCAGAGATAGTCCAGCCTGTCGGTGTAGGGAATCGCAGCCAGATAGCTGGCCGCCTCGGCGATTTTTTCGTGATTGCGGTGCAGATAGCCGAATACCGGCTTCAGCCGTACAACCCGCTCGCCATCCAGGCGAACGTCCATGCGGAAGACACCGTGGGTCGATGGGTGCTGAGGCCCCATCGATATTTCCATGATGTTGTCTTGCTCGGCCCCGGGAACCGCCACCTGTGTCATCCCTCCCTCAGTATTTCCAGGTCATCGTCAGGCGGAGGAACATAATCTTTGCGCATGGGGTGATCCGTAAAACCCTCCCACATTAGGATGCGCCGCAGATCCGGATGCCCATCAAACACAATGCCGTAGAGGTCGAAAGCCTCTCGCTCCTGGAATTCCGCGCTCCTCCAAACCGGCGTCAGGGACGGCACTGCGACATCCTCAGTCCGGTTCGGCGTGCGCAATCGGATGACCACGGGTCCGTCCTTGTTAGTCATCGAAAACAGGTGATAGACCACCTCCAGGTAGCCAGGAACCGTCGTCTTGATGGTCTGCTCTATCTCTTTCTCGACCCCGTCGACAATTTGTTTGGTTTTAACTTTGTTTGTCTGCTCGCGATCGGGCCAATCCACCGCAGTTACATTGGAACAAAAGTCCATTTGCAGCCCTTCGCGAAGCAGCCGGGCTGCTGCGAGCCCGTGTTGGCGATCAATGAGCAGGGAATTCTGGGCCGAGGGACTGCCATTGACCACGAGCTCCACCTGGCAACCCGGAATATCCGCCTGCAACCGGTTCCTTATCTCCTCCAGCATCATCCCTGAAGCACCTTCAGTGGGTTGTGAAAAATCTCATCGTTCTGCGCCGGCTCAAGTCCGTGCTCGCCGAACTCCGGCACGGGAAACTCGCTCGGCAGCTCCGCCTTCAAATGCCTGGCCCTGGCCTCCCCGGTAAGGTGCTGGGTACTGATCTTCTCCTGCAAGGTCATAAAGGCGTGAATCAGCGCCTCCGGGCGGGGTGGACAACCAGGTATATGGACATCAACAGGTATGTAACGGTCGATCCCCTTAAGCACGTTATAGCCGTCGCGGAAGGGGCCGCCAGAGATAGCGCACGCCCCCATGGCAATCACGTATTTCGGCTCCGGCATCTGGTTGTACAGCCGAACCACCTGGGGAGCCATCTTTTTGGTTACAGTTCCGGATACGATCATCAAATCAGCCTGCCGTGGCGAAGGCCGAAACACCTCGGCTCCGAAGCGGGCCAGATCGTAGCGCGCCATCGTGGTCGCGATCATTTCGATGGCGCAACACGCCAGGCCAAAGGTGAGCGGCCAAACCGAATTCTTGCGGCCCCAGTTGTAGAGCTCTTCAAAGGTCGTCGCAAATATTCCGTGCTTGCTTAACTCCGTCTTTAAGTCCTGGTCCATGGATACCTCATTAGCCCCAACTCAACACACCTTTTTGGCAGGCCCAGATCAGGCCTTCCACCAAGAGAAGCAGGAAAACCAGCATAGCGAGACAAGCCGCAAGCGAAAGGCCAGAGAAGGCCGCGGCAAACGGCAACAGAAAAACTGCCTCCACATCGAAGATCAGGAAGACAATGGCGTACAGATAGTACGAAACATCCAGCTGGATCCATGCGTCGCCCTTGGCCTCGAGTCCGCATTCGTACGTCGCGTTCTTCTGCAACCCCGGCTTGGCGGGAGAAAAAAATCGAGCCCACAACCAGGCCATCGCCAGCGGGATTGCTCCAAAAACGATCGCCGCAGCCAGGAGCACGACAATGGTGGCCCAGGGGTGCTCGACAGGGACAGCTATCGGTAGATTCTTAACCATTCCTCACCATCTGCGGTCCCCATCAACATCTACGCGTCGACCATACGCGGGGACAAGCTGAACACTCCAGATTACGCCTTCTTGCTTGCGGCCGGCGGCTTCCATGCGGCCAATGAACCACATTCTGAACTGCGGTATGGCGCCGATCCCGCTTGAAATCAATTAATTGGGGGCGATTTGCATTCGCGGCATAACGGCGGGGCTGCCAGACATAAGAAGCTGGGTGTATGCTGGTTTTCGTTCAGGATAACGTCATCAAAGCTGTCCTGATTTTGTTTGACCGGATGAGATCCGGCGGTCCCGGGAGCATGTCTCGGGGTCCCCCGCAGCCTGGAGATGAATCAATGAGGCAGTCCTTCGCTATTGGTATAGGGGGCGCCGCCGGTCAAGGCGTTGCCACCCCGGGCGACATTTTCGCGAAAATTTTCAGCCGTCGTGGGCTGCACCTGAACGTCTACAACGCCTACCAATCCATCATTCGGGGCGGCCATACCTTTCTCACCATTCGCACCGGCCCGGAAACAATCACCAACATGGGCGACCGGATGGATCTGTTGATCCCCCTGAACCAGGACACGATGGAGCGGCACCTGGGCCTGCTGAGCAGCGGGGGTGCTTGTATCTACAATGCCGACACCATTAAACCCGGCAAGCCGGCGGATGGCGTACAGATGTGCCCCTTGCCGGTTTCCAAACTGGCCGACATCAGCCGCAACAAGATAGCCCAGAACACGCTGGCCATCGGCGCTGCGCTCAGCATGACGGGTGTCGGTTTTCAAGCTCTTGAGAACGTCCTCACGGAACAGTTCCGCAAAAAGGAAAAGGCGGTTATCGATGAGAACGTGGGCCTGGCGCGCGTCGGTTATGACTACGCCACGCAAAACTTCAAGGCATTCGCGAATCCGCTGCCCATGACGGATAACCGCTACGCGGTGCTGGGCGGCAACGCCGCCATGGCAATGGGCGGGGCCGCGGCCGGCGTCAAGTTCTACTGTGCCTATCCCATGAGTCCCTCAACCGGAGTGCTGCACTGGATGGCGGACCACGCCCGCAAAGCCAACATCATGGTCCGCCAGGTGGAAGACGAGATCGGCGTGATTAACATGGCGATTGGCGCGGCGCACGCCGGGGTTCGTGCTATGTGCGCCACCTCCGGGGGAGGCTTTGCCCTCATGAGCGAGGCGCTCGGCCTCTCCGCCCAGGCTGAAATCCCCGTGGTTGTGATCGACTGCCAGCGTGCGGGCCCATCCACTGGAGTCCCCACCAAGACCGAGCAGGGTGATCTTTGGCAAATGTTAGGTGCTGCGTTTGGAGATTATCCTCGAGTCATTGCCGCGCCCCTCGATATTGGTGACTGCTTCACTCTCATCCCGGAGATTTTCAACATCGCGGAGCGCTATCAGTGCCCCGGCATCGTGCTTTGCGACCTGCTGTTGGCCGAAGGCCGCCTCAGCGTCGATCCCAAGATTCTCGACTTCAATCCGAAGGTCGATCGCGGCGAGATGATCACGTCGGCGAACGGCAACGGATCGTACAAACGTTACCTGATTACCGAGAGCGGGGTTTCACCTCGTGCCGTTCCTGGAGTTCCCGGCCACACCCACGTGGTCTCGAGCGACGAGCACGATGAGGACGGCGTGCTCATCAGCGACGAATACACCAACACAGTGAAGCGCCGCGCCATGATGGAAAAGCGGATGCGCAAAGTCGCCGGCATTGAAGCCTCCGTTCAGCCGCCGGCGCTGCAGGGCCCGGCGGATGCGGATGTGACCCTCATCGGCTGGGGATCGACCCAGGGCGTCATCGAGGAAGCGCGCGAGCTCCTGGCTGAGCAGGGAATCACCGCCAATCAATTGCAAATCCGCTGGTTGGTTCCTCTGCACGGCGACGCGATTGCCGACGTGTTGAAGCGTTCCCGCCGCACCATTATCGTCGAGAACAACTACAGTGGCCAGTTCGCCCGCTACCTGCGCAGCGAAACCAGTTTCGTGGCCAACGGACACATCCGCAAGTACGACGGGGAACCCTTTATGCCCCACCACATTGTGGAAGCGGTCAAAGAGCAGCTGAACGGAAGCACAACGCTTTCGGTCCCAATGCACGAGATCATGGTCTAGGAGAGAAAAGATGGCAACAGATATAGCGGCACCAAAACTGACCACCATGGCAGACCTTAAGGGCAAGGTCGATCCAGACTGGTGCCCGGGCTGTGGAGATTTCGGGGTTCTGGCGGCGGTACAGAAAGCCCTGGTTGAATTGCAGATTCCGAATTACGAGGTTGCCACCATCAGTGGTATCGGTTGCTCCTCGAATTTCCCCGGATTCATCAACACCTACGGTATGCACACGTTGCACGGGCGTTCGTTAGCAGTGGCCACGGGCTTCAAGATGGCCAATCATGGCATGACGGTCTTGGTCACCGGGGGCGACGGGGACGGCTTCGGCATTGGCGGCAATCATTTCATGCACACCATGCGGCGCAATGTCGATTTGCTCTACATTGTCATGGACAACCAGATCTACGGCCTCACCACCGGGCAAACCTCGCCCACAAGCCGGCTGGGCATGAAGACCAAGAGCATGCCCTTTGGCAGCGTCGAAGGGCCCATCAACCCCATTTCGCTGGCGCTGTCTGCCGGAGCCACCTACATTGCCCGCGGCTTCAGCGCGGAGCAGAAGCACCTTACCGAGCTGATCAAACAGGGAATTCAGCACAAAGGCTTCTCCTTTATCGATGTCTTTAGCCCCTGCGTGACCTACAACCACGACAACACCTTCCAGTGGTTTCGCCCCCGGGTGAAGAAGCTCGAAGACAATCCTGAGTATGACTCGACCAACTGGATGGCGGCGATGGAGAAATCCCTCCTTTGGGGCGATGAAATTCCCATCGGCAAATTCTTCGAGCGCACCGACGTGCCTACGCTGCACGAATCAGAACCGGTATTGGCGACTGAGCCCCTGGTTAAGCAAAGCTCGCGGATTCCGCCCGATGTGGCGCGAGCATTTGTGGAAGAGTTGATGTAGGCAGGACTTCCCGGGCGAATTCGGCCAATTCGCCCGCCAGGCTGTGAAAGCTGATTTGATGGGAACGATCATCAGCGGCTCGACTGGATGCTGAAAGATTCCCTGAACAATCATGACTGCGGCCGATTGGCCTGTTATCTTCGCAGCGATAACAGGTGCCCGCCAAATAGCGGGTTTGTTCGCCTCGTGAACAGAATCCGTCCTTACCCTCTTGATCTGTCACCCGTCCTGGGTTATTAGTATTAGATTCAGTCGTAGTACCCCATCGAAAGAGAAACTCGTAGTTTGTAAGACCTGAAGTGCATTCGGGCCTCAGCAAGCACAAAGGATCCCGCCAAAAAGAGCGGGTGCCCTCGGGAAAGCTCTCATTTGGAGGTAGTACGCATGCGCCCCTTCCGGCAGCTTTCAGCATTCCTGTTTTTCGCCATCGGTTTTTGTGGAGTCGCCTGGTCGCAAGCGTCGTTCACCTCCTTGCGCGGCACGGTCACCGACCCCTCTGGAGCTGTGATTCCAGGCGCTACGGTAAGCATCGTGAACAAGGCTACCAACGTGACCTCCACCCAGACCGCGAGTGGCAGCGGCGAATACCAGTTCCAGCAGATTCCGCCGGGCACTTATGTCATCAACGCCACTGGTTCTGGTTTTAGCCCGCAATCGAAGCAGGCCGATCTTCTGGTGAATCAGCCGGCCACCATCAACTTTAAGTTGACGGTCCAGGCCACGGCCGTCACCGTTGACGTCAGCAGCGAAGCCGAGACCCTGAATACGACGGATGCGTCTATCGGAAACTCTGTCAATAACGCGACCATTCAAGCGCTGCCCATGGAAGGACGCAACGTTACCGATTTGCTCAGCCTGCAGCCCGGAGTGTTGTACCTTGGCCGCCAGACCACCGATCAGCAGGATCAGGATAGTCGCAGTGGCTCGGTAGCCGGCGCGCGTTCAGACCAGACCAACGTAACCCTGGACGGCTTGGACGATAACGATCAGCAGAACGGCTACGCCTTCACCGGGGTTCTTAGGTCAACACTGGATTCGACCGAGGAGTTCCGCGTAACGACCACCAGTTCGAATGCGGACGCCGGACGCAGCTCCGGCGCGCAGGTCACGCTGGTGACCAAGTCTGGAACGAACCAATTTCATGGCGCCGCCTACGAATACAACCGCAACAGTCTTGGATACGCTAACGACTGGTTCAACAAGCAGGGCGAGTTGCAATCGGGCGAGCCCAACAGGCCAGGTAAGCTCATCCGCAACACCTTTGGTGGATCACTCGGAGGGCCGATCAAGAAAGACAAGCTTTTCTTTTTTTTCAACTACGAAGGTCAGCGCACCGCGGAAAACTCGCAACAAACCCGGACCGTTCCCAGCGCAGCATATCGCCAGGGAAATATCACTTATCAGTACTGCGTAGACCCAACCGATCCCAGCTGCGCGCAGACCGCGACCAACACTCTGACTCCGGCGCAGCTTAGTGCACTCGATGCCGGTTGCCTGACAAATGGGGTCTGCACCACGCCCGGCCCGAATCCCGCCGTATTGGCATTCTTTCAACAATTTCCGCTGCCAAACGGGGCTACCACTGGGGATGGCTACAATCTTCTGTCATACACTTTCGCTTCGCCTTTTCCCGGATCACTCAACACCAGCATCTTCAAAGTCGATTACGCCATCAACGAAAAGCATCATCTGTTCGCCCGCGGAAACCTGCAAAAGGATACTCAGTCCGGTGTTGAGGATTTTCCCGGTGATCCACCCTCTTCCCGTCTGATAGACAACAGCAAAGGAATCGCCGCCGGCGAAACCTGGTCGATCACTCCACACCTTGTGAACGATGTTCGCTACGGCTACATACGACAGGGATATAGCAATCGCGGTACCGCCCAGGGCGACTACACTACCTTTCGCTTCATCAACGACCCCAGCACTGATCCTTATTACGTGACTCGATCGTCGGTTGTAACCATTCCTGTCAATAACATCGTCGATAATCTGACCTGGACGAAAGGAGCCCATACTTTGGGGTTGGGCGCCAACTGGCGCCTGATCCACAATAACCGCGGATCGGATGCGAACTCTTACAACTCGGCGACCACAAATCCTTATTGGTATGTCGGAGGTCCACCCGACCCCTCGACTCTGGGCGCACAACCGGTCTCTGGTGGCTTCGCTAATTCTTACGAAATCGCGTTTGGCAATATCATAGGTGGGCTCCCAGAGGCGACCAGCGTTTCCAACTATAACGTTGATAAGGGCGGCGCGACCGGGACACTGTTGCCGGATGGAACCTTCATCAATCGGCATTTCAAGGCAAACGAATATGAGTGGTACGTTCAGGATTCGTGGCGAGTACGGCCGAACCTGACCATCACATACGGAATTCGTCACACCATCCTGCAGACCCCCTACGAGGAGACTGGGCAACAGATCGCTCCCACAATCGACACCGATGCATGGTTCAAACAGCGGCAAGCATCCGCGTCCCTGGGACAGGTTTACGAACCGCTTCTCGAGTTTGCTCCGAGCGGGCCTGCAAACCACGCTCCCGGACTCTGGTCCAAACAAAAAACGAATTTCGCCCCGAGGTTGGCGATCGCCTATTCGCCTAACGAGAAGACCTCAATCCGGGCCGGCTTCGGTTTGTACTTCGACCACTACGGGGAGGGCATTGTCAACACCTTCGACCAGAATGGATCGTTCGGCCTGAATACCAGCATCGCTAACCCGGCTGGTGTGTATACGACCGATAATGCTCCCCGCTTCACCGGTGTCCATAACGTCACCTCAAGTGGGTGTGAACAGCCGGCGGCAGTCACCTATCCCTATGCGGCGCCGAGCGACAGTTTCTGCGGCTTCGCGATTACCTGGGGCGCTGATAACCATCTTAAAACCCCTTACGCCGAGGCCTTGGATTTCTCTATCCAGCGTGAGGTCCGCGGAGGCTTTACGGTCGAGTTTGCCTATGTTGGACGGTTGGGTAGGCACTTGCTCCAGTCACTGGATTTGGCGGAGCCAGTCAATTTCGTCGACCCGCAAGGGGGCGGCGACTACTTTAGTAATGGAACCAAGCTTTCCAAGCTGGTGGATGCCAATGGAGGCGACCCGACGGCTTCGGTGCCGGCAATTCCTTACTTCGAGGATGTTTTCCCACAGCTCGCGAACTTTGATTACTTGGGCGAGAGTGCGACGCAAGCGATTTATACCAACGAGTGGGCGCCTTACCGGGCTTCCGCGGGAGAGACCACGTCTCTGGCCGACCTGGATTTCTTCTGTGTTTACACTTGTCCGCAAGGATCAAAATTCTGGCAGCCCCAGTTTTCGTCGCTCTATGCCTGGTCTTCGATCGGCATGAGTTATTACAATGCCGGGCAGATCACGGTCCGGCATCCCTTCAGCCACGGATTACAGGCCGACTTCAGCTACACGCTTTCGAAGTCGATTGATATGGGTTCTGACACGGAACGGGCCAGCGAAATTACGAACAATAACTCATTCAGTACGATTCTCAACACCTGGAATCCTTCGTTGAATCGGGGAGTTTCCGATTTCGACACAAAGCATCTGATTACGTTTGATTGGGTCTATCGCTTGCCGTTCGGTACCGGACAGGCGTTTGCCAACACCTCGAATCGCCTGATTGATGAGGTAATTGGAGGCTGGCAGTGGTCGGGATTAAACCGTTGGACAAGCGGGCTACCGTTCGGCATTTTTGAGCCCGGATGGTCGACCGATTGGCAGGAGGAAAGTTACGGTGTGGTGACGGCGCCAGTCAAGATTCGCAAGCACCTGGATCAGAACGGAGCACCTCAGGTATTTGACGATGTGGCAGCGATTAACAATGGCGTGAATAACGGGTCGCCGATCCGGCTCCCCTACCCAGGTGAGGCGGGAGAGCGCAATAATTTCCGGGGCGATGGTTATTTCGACATTGACTCGGGCTTGGGAAAGACGTTCAAGATCACTGAGAAACAGAGTGTGAAGTTCGCCTGGGAGGTATTTAACGTTACCAACTCAGTTCGGTTTGATACCAATCCCAATTTTTCTCTTGGTACTACTCTCACTACAGGGAATCTCGGCAACTACCAGAAAACACTAAGTAAACCGAGAGTAATGCAGTTCTCCTTGCGTTACGACTTCTAACTCGGCTGAGCAGCATTTGCCGGGATGTCTCGACTGGCCCGCACTCACCGCTCGCAAGATCGAGCGTGAACTTCCGCCGTGGTCCCAACGCGGATTGCGTCTGGGACCGGATTGCACGGCAGCTAGATTGTTAGTGCGGCGAAACCAGCGTCTTCACGTTATTT
Organism: Acidobacteriaceae bacterium; assembly: GCA_035695685.1. Classification (GTDB taxonomy): domain Bacteria; phylum Acidobacteriota; class Terriglobia; order Terriglobales; family Acidobacteriaceae; genus PALSA-350. The sequence continues at coordinate 19,102 of DASRRN010000366.1, forward strand.
TCTTTCTCATACAGTAGGCCGTGATAGCCCTTGTCGACCAAATCCTCGAGGGCGATACGGCCTGTAATCAACGCCTCGCCTTTAAATCGCTCATCCGTCATCATGCGAATGGTTTCGTCGTAGAGTCCGTAACCGCTCATGCTTCCGCTCACGGTCTTCTCCCGAAAGACTAAATCGGTTAAATCAAGTGGGGCTGGTTTCTCAAACACCCCCATCACAATCAACCGGCCCCGTGTTCTGGTAAGCTTCCCTGCAAGCTGCGCGGTCATTGGCTGTCCGGCACATTCCATCACCACGTCGAATCCCTCTCCTTCGGTGATGGCAAGCGCGCGTTTCTCGGCATCTTCCGTCGCCGGGTCGATGACGTCTGTGGCGCCCAAATTTTTCGCAGTGTCCTTGCGCCGCTGGGCAACTTCCACGGCCACCACTCTTTTCGCTCCGCGCAGAGTCGCGGCCATCAATGCCATCAATCCTATCGGTCCTGCGCCAACAATCGCGACGTTGTCCTCCGGTCCTATTTGTCCCGTCGTCGCCGCGCGCACTGTCGCTGAAAACGGTTCGACCAGGGCGCCCACTTCGTCTGAGATGACGTCGGGCAAGTGATAACACTGGTACGCGTACAGGTTCAATCGTTCGGAGAGTGCTCCGCCCCACCAACTCGTGCCCAGGAATGCAACCTGATCGCATTGCGCCATGGAGCCGGACCTGCACCAGCGGCACCGTTGGCAGCCGATAATCGGGCAGGCGACGATCCGGTCGCCCACCGAGAAGTCTTGTACATCCTTGCCCACGGCGAGCACCCTCCCCGACATCTCGTGCCCGATAAGAACAGGCGCCTGGACGGATGTCAGCGGATGCGGTGCATCCTGCGGGATATACACAGGACCACCCAGGTATTCGTGAAGATCGGTTCCGCAAATACCGCACCATGCGACCTCAACCTGAAGCTGTCCCGGGGGTGGATCGGGGGGATCTTCCACACGCTCAATGCGCACATCCTGTCTGCCATGCCAGACTGCAGCTTTCATAAGCAACTCCATCCGCACCGAATGCTATCCCCTGGGAGTGTGCGAGGTCTCTGAAAAGCCGCGAGATTGTTTCTTGAGAAACTACGCTACACATTCCCCCTTTCCCACCCTGAGAGGATTTTGAAGGGGAATGAGGAGAAGTCCCGCAGGGACGTCTGAGCTTATCTGAGCTTAGCCCAGGACGTTAGTCCTGGGTAGGTTGGAGAACCTGATTCAGTCCCGACGGGGACGGCTGGTACAGGCTTTACAGGCTGAGAAACAACTCTGAACGAAGGGCGCGGCCTCAGCCGTGCCGTGAATGGCGGGGTTGATGAGGGAGTTAGCCCCTGAGGTACGGCCTTTCTGAATGGTACGGCCCACACAGGTTGCGAAAGACTAATCACCTGAAGGGTACGGCCCTCAGGCCGTACATACCCTCAGCGGCCGATTTGCAATCCCTTACGGACGGCCTGAAGGCCGTCCCTTTCAAAGAACCCGGGCTTTTCCGCAGCCTGTGAAAGCTACCCAGGGACTCCGTGCCGGGCCACCTTCAATCAACCGATGAGGGTCCTCACACAGATTTAAAAGCCCTGGCGCGATTGATCATCCGGAGAAAAGACCGTCAAAAAACGCAAAACGCCACCCATTTTCGTCAATCCTTCCTGATCGATTCATCACTACTGTAGTTCCAGGGCCGGCAGGGCACAAGCTACTTCCTGCGTTGTTCGCCCGGTTCAATCAGCAACCTGGAACTAAGTTTGCAACGGAGAAATCATCGACATGACGACGCAAAAACTCTTCTCTCCGGTCCAGGTGGGACCTTTCACCCTATCGCACCGCGTGGTGATGGCGCCCCTCACGCGTTCCCGTTCTCAGCAGCCGGGCGATATTCCGAGTGACCTCATGGTCGAGTATTATGGCCAGCGCGCGTCGGAGGGTGGGCTCATCATCTCTGAGGCAACCACCATCTCGATTTCTGGCCGCGGATGGTTTGGCGCGCCCGGACTGTATTCAGACGAACAAGTTGCAGGCTGGCAGAAAGTTGTCAGTGCCGTGCATGCCAAAGGTGGCCACATGTTCTCTCAACTTTGGCACACGGGTCGTGCATCGCATCTTGAAACGACCAACGGAGCAACACCGGTATCGCCTTCAGGCATACCCTTCGAAGGTTTGGTTTCGACGCCGAGCGGCTGGTTACAGCCCTCACCCCCGCGGGCGCTCGACATCGCAGAAATTCCCGGAATCATCGAGGACTATCGCCGGGCAGCGGAGCGAGCGAAAGCCGCGGGCTTCGAAGGAGTGGAACTTCACGGTGCGAATGGCTATCTGCCCGATCAATTCCTTCAAGACGGCGCCAATAAGCGTACGGACGACTATGGCGGTTCGATCGAAAACCGTTCGCGGTTCTTATTGGAGGTTTTGCAAGCATTGGTGTCGGTATGGGGCGGTGATCGGGTTGCAGTACGCATTGGCCCCGGCGGAACATTTAATGGAATGTCTGACAGTAATCCGGGAGCCCTGTTCGATTATCTGGCCGGCCAGTTGAACCGGTTTGACCTCGCATACCTCCATATCGTTGAACCTCGAGTCAAGGGCAACGTGGTCATCGCAGAGCGCCAGGCGCCAGTGGCGGCGGAGCGGCTACGGAAGATTTTCAAAGGGAAGATTATCGCCGCCGGCGGTTTCGAGCCCGCGAGTGCCGAAGCGATCGTCGAGAAGGGGGATGCCGACCTGGTGGCGTTCGGCCGCCATTTCGTTGCTAATCCAGATTTGCCCGAGCGTATTCAACTCGGACTGCCGCTCAATGCGTACGACCGCAAAACCTTCTATACCTTCGATTCCCATGGCTACACCGATTATCCGTTTTACCGTGATCTGCCCACAGCCATGCCTTCCAGCGCCGGGAGCTCTGTCTAGGGTGAAATCACGGCGGCATTGCACAGAACCGTGTGGATCTCGCAACCTGTTTGGACATCAATCCGAAATTGTTCTCTGATCAACCTTTTCCAGATGAATATCTTTGACGTTTCGCGATAGGGCGACGCTAAAATCCTGAACGTCTTTGAGCTCGAATATCGGAGAGCTGACTGCCTTTGGAGTTTTAATGCGGAATAACTCAACGCCATTTACGTTGTCCAGATAGAAGACCGGCCGCACATCCGGCTGGCTCCAGGAAATTTCAACGTTCGTCAGCTCGATATTCTTAACGTTGCGTATAAAAAACCCGCTTGCGGGGATGTCACCGAACCGATATGGTTCGGGATACCCTTGCTCCATTTGTGGCACGATCCGCGCTGCCATTTCACGTGTTCCGCCGCCGCGATGCTCCATATACAAATCGTTGATCTTAATGTCTTCGATCGGATTCGATGGAATGCCCATGATGAGTCCCGCTCCGCTGAACTGCGCTGCGGAATTGTAGCTAACAAGATTACTGATAATGATCCGCTTCAGTGTGCCTACCGGAACTCCTGCCGGACCGCGCATGCGGCTTCCCAGGCGGAGAAATAATGGGGTGTTGGTGCAGTCTCGCATCGTGACGCCGGTAAACGTAATATCCTCTAGCAACGCACCGTCGACGCTTTCCAGTGCAAAACCGCGACAACCATCAAAGACGCAATTCGAAATCGTGATGTTCTTAAAGCCCCCGTTGGACTCTGTACCGCACTTGATGCGGCCCGTAGGGGCCACCTTGAAATCAGCCGGCCAGCGTTTATAAGTGCCGTCGAGCATGGTTCCCAACACATAAGCGCCAGTGACGTAGCAATTGGTGATCGTCAGATTCTCGGTCGCACGCGCATACCCAAGTGCGAACGAGCTCTTAGGACAAATGCCATCGTCCCAGGGAGAATTTACGCTGCAATTCGAAACCCGCACATTGTGACAGCAGTCGATATCCATGCCATCCCGGTCGGTATCGATCTTTAGATTGTCGATCGTCAGGTTGTCGACCCCGGTTGCCAGAACGCCGAAATGACCGCCCTTTAAAATAGAGAAGTCTCGCAGAATAACGTTGTGGCAATTCTTGAGCGCAATCGCCTTATTTCCCATGCCTGGAGTTTCCGCTCTCGGTTCTTCTGACCCGCCGCGGCTTAGTCCTTTGCCCCAGATCAATCCTGGCCCAAGAATCGCAACGTCGTGGAGCCCTTCACCCCAAATAAGGCTATTGTGCCAATGATTGTGACCATAATCCTGATAATCTTCCCACGGCTTATTAGGCTCCGCGGCGTCGTAAGAGGCGCCGCTGGTGCTGCCGCCTGGCGCAACGCTAGCTGCCAGGATGGTGGCGCCGACCTCGAGGTACAGCACAACATTGCTCTTGAGGTGAATGGAATAGGATGCATAGGTGCCGGGGGGAAATCGAACGGTTCCTCCTCCCTGGGCGCTCGCTGCTTCGATAGCCTTGTTGATTGCCGGGGTATCAATCGAGGCGCCGTCACCGAGTGCGCCGTAGGCTTTCACATCGAACACAGCATTCGTGCCCGCCCCTGGCATGCTTGCCGTTTGCGCTTGGGCGCCGATGGCAATTCCCGTTGTAGCGCCGGCCATCCCGGCGCTTGCCAGCTTCAAGAAGTCTCTTCGAAAAACGGTCATCTATGCACCCGAAAGCGCTAACGATTCTAGCAGCGCCCTCGTAAGTCTAGCCAGTGTCCCGGAGAGCGGGAGCGCTCGGCATCAATATTGGATGTCTCGGCAGAAACCACCTCTGAACCTGCCGGCCGCTCACAGCGCGTCCGCGCCCATGATCCCGCCCGTCCATTGCTTGCTTCTTCGACCTTGCTTCTTCGCGGTTGTTAGTCCGCAGCCATTGAATCCAAAGAAACACTTGGCGCCAGGGCGCGCCCTCCTTCCCCGACCCAGGTCGTCCAACTCTTCGAAACAGCGCGGAGCATGATGAGAATCGTGGTGGCCAACACAGCGTACGCAATGAAACCAGCTCGATAGGACCCGGTGTATTGCCTCGAGAGTCCAAGCAGGTTGGGGAGGATCGATCCCCCGAGCGCGCCAATCTCCCCGATCATGGCGCCCGCAACCGCTGTTGTCAGCGGCCAGCGCAGCGGCACCAGTTGGAAGGTAGCTCCGTTGCCTGCTCCCAGCGCGGCGAAGCAAAGCATGAAAAGGAGCGTGGTTGCGAACAGCGGCGGTGTAGTCATCAATCCAAAAAGCCCGGCGATAGTAATGAGAAAAACGACCGAGAGTGTAGTAATGCCACCAACGCGATCGCTAAACCAACCACCCAGCACGCGCGTCGCGGATCCAGTCAACGTGGCGAGCACGGTCAGTTCGCCGGCCATGATCTTGGTTACGTGAAATTGCGCGTAGTAGAACGATGGCAAGAAGGTGGCAAGGCCGATGAAGCCGCCAAAGGTGATGATGTAGATCAAGTTGAAATACCAGCCGTCCCGTTCAAAAAGGCAACTGAGATGTTGCCTCAGTGACTGATGCTCAATGTCCGGCGGCTCCTTGGCTAGAAATATCATCATGCACAGCGGGAGCAGCATCATGGCCGCGGCGAAGCCATACACATGCTGCCAGCCATAGTGCGTCGCCAGCCGCGGAGCAAAGAGAGCTGCTATCGCCGTGCCGCTGTTACCCGCACCCGCAATGCCCATGGCCAGCCCCTTGTATTGCTTGGGGAACCATCCGGAACCGAGCGAGAGCGCCACGCCAAAGCTGGCTCCCGCAATGCCCAGCAGAACGCCCATGGCCAGCACGTCGTTGAAAGTGTGAACGAAGAAAAAACCGTACAGCAGAGCGATCACGATGGCCGACATCTCAACGATTGCGGCATTCTTTCTGCCGATATACTGCGAGAGGACCCCCAGCGGAAACCGCATGAATGCGCCGGCCAGTGTGGGGACCGAGATCATGAACGCGATCTGCGCCGGGCTCAGATGAAAGGCGTCGGAAATGAAAGGGCCCATGGCGCCATTCAGCACCCAGACCGCAAAACTGAAGTCGAAGTAAAGAAATGCTGCCACCAGCGTGGGTGGATGCCCCGACTTCAGGAATGCCTTGAGATTCGCCACAGTTATTGCTCCAGAGTAGATTGTGACTTTGCTTCTTCTGAGTTCCATCCGCGTTTATGCGCAGCGTAATCGAATCCAGCGGGGCTGCGGACCCTCCGGCATGAACCCTCAAGCGATTCGCTCCGCCGCAATCACTATGCAGTGGCCAGGCGTGGCGGTGTATTCACAAACTGGCTGGACAGCGGCGTAATAGCGGTCGCGACTTCTCCGGCGATGTCCTCGGGGACACCGAGTTCGCGAAGCGTCTCCACCAGATGTACGGCAGCGTAGCTTCTGTCTTTGATTCGCTCATAGTGTTCTCCCTTCGGTATTGCAAAATGCAACCGCCCGCGATCGGCGGAGTCTTACGCGGGTACGGCCGACGACTTTACTACCCGAACCGCGCACTGCTTGAAATTGGGCTCGCGCGATATGGGATCGAATGCACCCAAAGTGACGAGGTTCGAGTTGGTCTCAACAAAATGGAAGGGCATGAAAACCTGGCCTGGCGCCACGATTCCGGTGATGCGTAATTCCAGGTTGCGCACGCTGTTGCGGCGCGAAGTGACGGTGACCTTGTCGTACGGCTTCAGTTGAAGCCGCTCAGCATCTGCCGGGTTCATCTCCAGCCAGGCATTGGGCACCATGCTTTCCAGCATTTCCACCTGCGCGGTCTTGGTGCGGGTGTGCCAGTGCTCTACCGTGCGGCCGGTATTAAGGATGAGGTTGTAGTCTTTGTCTGGTTGTTCGATGAAAGGCAGACATGGTACAGAGTGAAGGATGGCTTTGCCCGTTGCTGTAGGAAAGATGGGATCGGCGTAGAGACGCTCGCCGCCCCATTGCACGCCGCCGTTGTCTTCAATCTGCTCCCAGGTAAATGAACTGTAGTCGCACATGCGTCCGGCGGAGACGCGCTGCCACTCTCGGAAGGCGTCATGGGTCGATTCCCAACCGGGATAGAGCTCATCCTTCACACCCAGTTTCTCGGCCAGAGCAAGAAAGATGTCAAAGTCGGTGCGGGCCTCTCCGGGCGGCGCGACGAGCACGTTTGCCTTGCTGATGCGGCGCTCGGAGTTGGTATAGGTGCCTTCCTTCTCTCCCCAGATGGCCGCCGGCAGAACCAGATGCGCGAAGTCGCTGGTGGGCGTGGGATGAAAGCCGTCCTGTACTACTAGAAAGTCCACGCTGCGCAGCGCCTGCTCCAGCAATCCGTAGTTGGGGAAGGAGACCGCCGGATTGGTGGCGATGAACCAAAGGGCTTTGATTTTGCCGGCCACCGCACCTTCGATAATGTCGGGATACGCCAGCCCGCGCGCAGTGGGAATGCGATCCACGTCAATGTTCCATAGACCTGCCAGATCGGTTCGATCGGTTGCAGATTCAAATTTGCGATAGCCCGGCAGGCTGGAAGTAAAACCAGCCTCGCGCGTCCCCATCGCATTGCACTGGCCGGTAATTGAAAACGGTGAGGCGCCAGGGCGGCCGAGGTTGCCGGTAATCAGCGCAAGGTTGTTGATGGCGGCCACGGTGACCGCGCCTTGCGTAGAGTGGTTGACGCCCATGGTCCAGCCGATAAAGGCGGCCTTTGCGTTGCCGTACAGACGCGCAGTGTGCACGATATTGTCTTCCGAAAGCCCGGTAATTTCGGCGACATGTTCCGGGGTGAAGTCCGCGACAAAGGCTGAGAATTCCTCAAAGCCGGTGGTGTGGGCTTCGATGTAACCGCGATCGATGAGCCCTTCGCGAATGAGCACATGGGCAATGCCGTTGAGCAAGGCAATGTCGCTCCGCGGTTTGACCGGCAAATGCAGGTCGGCCATCATGGCTGTCTTGGTGACGCGAGGATCCACCACGATCACTGTGGTGGCTGGCCGCGTTGGCGTGCCCCGCATACGATTGCGCTCCAGCCGCTGGCACAGGATGGGATGATTGTCCGCAATATTGGCGCCGATCAGCAGAATCAGATCGGCCGTCTCCATATCAACGTAAGAGCCCGGCGGCCCGTCGGAGCCAAAAGAAAGCTTGTAACCCGAGACTGCCGATGCCATGCACAACGTGGTGTTGCCGTCGAAGCTGCGGCTCCGGAAGCCCAGTTGGATCAGCTTACCCAGGGTATAGAACTCTTCAGTCACCAGCTGTCCGGTGCCGATAACTCCCAGCGCATCGCGACCGTAACGCGCTTGCACCTGGGCGATCTGTTCGATCATCGTGTTCAATGCTTCATTCCACGACACCGGCTCGAGCACGCCTTTTTTACGTAACAGCGGCTGTTTTGCGCGGCCGGGCGCATCCAGAATATGATGTTCGCTGAGGCCCTTGGGACAAAGCTTGCCCCGGTTTACCGGATGATCGGGGTTGCCTCGAACCGCGACTGCCTTACCATCCTTGATGCCAACCAACATGCCGCAGCCGACCGAGCAGTAGCCGCAAGTGGTCTTGACCCACCGCTCGGCGACCCGGGCACTGGCGATGTGGCCGACTACCGGATCGCGCTGAAACGTGTACTTCGCTTGCTGGGTGTCGATGCCCAGCAAGCGTCGCAGACTGGTCCACATCAGTGGGTCCCTCCGCGGGTGAAGGTGAGCGCCATGTTCAAAGGAACGACTGAGACAAAGAACAGATACCGCGCCAGAAGCACAGCCGACAATGCCGCTGCGCAGGCAAGCGCAGAGTGCGAGGCTGCCCAGGCCAGTGGAACCGCTGTCGCGCAGGCGAAGCTGCCTATCAGCCCGGCTCGATGGCCCGGCAGGTTAAGCAACGCGGCGGCTGCGCGATGCTCGAAGATGGCTGATTGGTTGAGCCGGATAAGACGTGCACCGTGATTCGCGATCCACAACAACGAGGCCAGGGCGACCAACCACAACGGAAAGACCACGGGCCGCGATGGGGCAGGAAGGAGCGGCGCCAGCATTGTTCTCAGCACGGCTGGCAAGGTAACGCCGATCAGCGCGGCGCTGAGCAGGAAGTCAATGGGTGTGTGCACCATGTTCCAGGACGGTCTTGCCGGTACCAGGTAGATGAAGGAGCTGGCGATGATGCCGGCGATACCCAAACCCGCAGCGATGATCCCAAGCGTAAGAATAGCCGGAGTCGTCGCCGGCATGTGCTGCAGCCACACCATGCGGCTGAGGTGCAAACGGCCCAGCCAGATCGAGGGCAGGGCGTCGAGGCAGGTTGCAGCGGTGAAGCCGGCGAGTGCCGCGAAAAATAAGCCAAACAGCAACACCTCGCGGCTGAGCCAGGAACGCCGCCACATCTTGAGCGCGCGCCACGCGTAGGCTGGACGGCCGAGATGAAAGACAGAGATGTTTAGGGCCACTGCGGTGATGCCGAGCAGCGCAACCAACAGCAGAGGTCGCGTGGCATGGAAAAACAGAGCGGCCGCGAGCGACCCGGTAACGGCCTGCATCAACGTAGTCATGAAGACGAGAGAGAGGTGAGCGTGTTCCGGAGCAATCCGTCCGGCGTCGACGCGCTCCAGCTTCGTGGCGGTATCCGGTGGCAGCGTGATGCGGGTCGTTGAGATGGTGTGCCCGGCGGCGGGCATGCCGGGCGACTCAGCCAGGGCGTAGTCTGAGCGCCAGGCCAGCATGTCAACAATCTCAATCTCGATGGCCCCTTCGGGGCAGGCGTTGACGCATGCTGGTTCCAGACCATCGGTAAGGCGGCCGTGACACATATCGCATTTCCCCACCACACCGCGTTCTTCATTGAATTGAGGAACGGAGTAGGGGCAATTCCACACACAGTATTGGCAGCCGATGCAGGCGTCCGCGGAATGCAGCACGATACCGGTCACCGGATCCTTGGTGTAGGCGTCGACGGGGCAACCCTTGAGGCAGTCAGCGTCGAGGCAATGGTTGCAGCCCATGGAAAGATAATGGCGGCTGGTTTCGGGGTAGGTGCCGCCTTCAATCTCCCCAACCCGCCGCCAGCGAATCTCCGTGGGGTTTCCGTTCTGTTCGTTGCAGGCGATCTCACAGGAGCGGCAGCCAATGCACTTCGTCATGTTGAAGTGGAAGCGGTATTGCTCTCCCGGCTCGAGCGGCCTGCCGGGAACGAGCATGGGGGCAACTGGAGGCAGGGCGGCGGGCGCCGACGCTAGCGGCTTGAGGAAGTCGTCAAGTGTCAGCCGAACGAGCGTGTCGCTGCTTCCGTCTTGTGCGCGTTCGTGCAGTGGCAATGCCATGTGCGGACCTTCCCTCGCAACGCGGGCCGGTTGAATCAATAAACGTCGCGATGATAGCGGTGCTGGTCTTTCAGGTTCTCCACGTAGTCGACGGTCGCCTCTCTGTTCAAACCGCCCTGCTGCTCGACAATGGTGTGCAGCATTGCGTCCACATCCTTGGCCATGCGGGTAGCGTCGCCGCATACATAGACGCAGGCCCCATCCTGCAACCAGGACCAGAACAACGGCGCCCGCTCAAGCATCTTGTCCTGCACGTAGATCTTGTGGTCTTGATCGCGTGAGAAGGCCAGGTCCAGTCGCGTAAGGAAATTGTCTTTTCGCATCGACTCCAGTTCTTCGCCATACAAAAAGTCAGTGGCAGCGGAGCGTTCGCCGAAAAAGAGCCAGTTCTTGCCGCTTGCGCCGAGTGCTCGCCGCTCATGCAAAAAGCCTCGAAAGGGGGCAATGCCAGTCCCGGGCCCGATCATGATGATTGGGCTGCCAGAATCCCTGGGAAGCCGGAACTTGTTGTTCGGCTGGATATAAATGGGCAAGCGGCATTCAGGTTGCGAACGGTCGGCAAACATGGTGGAGCACACGCCGCCACGTTCACGATTGTGCGAGCGATAGCGGACCACGGCCACGGTGGTGTGAATCTCCCCCGCATGCGCGGCTGGGCTGGATGAAATGGAATAGAGCCGGGGCGATAGCTTTGGCAACATGGCCACCAGGTCCGCAGGGTCGCGCAACACCCCAGGGTATTCATAGAGCAGGTCGATCAGGCCACGGTCCCAGGTGTAGACGTCAAGATGCGACTGCTGTTCCGGCTTGAGTAGGTCCAGCAGTGGAAGGCACTGCCCAATGGTCGCGTAGGACTGGACTATCTTGCGCGTGAGCCGGGTGATCTGCAGATGGTCGAGCAACGCCGTTTGCAGTGGCACAGTGCCTGCCTTGGGCAGTTGCACTAACACTTCCCCGCTAAACTTGAGCCTGTGCAAAATCTCTTCCACCAGGCTGGGCTCGTTTTGCGGGATGACGGCGCAGGCATCGCCTGCTTCATACGTAACAGCCGACCCCTCGACGGAGAAGGCCAAGTGCAGCGTGAGCTTGCTCGATACCTCATGCGTGAGCGGCCGCTTCTCGACGATTGGGGCCAGGAATGGGTTGTCGCGCGTGTGCGCCGCTGTTTTCCTGCCCGGCTGCTGAGGCTTGCCGGGAGTTGGGGCGGATACCGTCGCATCGTTCGCCGCGGCGCGCTTCGCTGGACGGGTGCCGGCTATCTCCTCGATGCTCTTGAAGAGCGAGCTCTTCCATCGAGCAAACGGCTCATCGAGATCGACATCGCAATCAACCCGTTCACACATGCGGTAGGCGCCCAGCGCCGCGAGCTTTTCGTCCAGGTCACGGCCAAATTTGCAAAAATGTTCGTAGTGAGAGTCACCCAGCGCTAGTACGGAAAACGAGAGATTTTCAAAGCGGGGAAAGCGCTCCATGCAGAGCTGGTTATAGAAGGGTTGCACCACATCGGGCGGATCACCCTCGCCATAAGTACTTGCAATCAGTAGCGCATATCGCTCCGCGGCCAGGGATGCCGGCGTATAGCCCTCCAGCGGCAGAAAGGTGGCTACGTGTCCCTTGGACGTAAGTTCCTTGGCAACCTTGCGCGCCAGGCCTTCCGCGGTGCCTGATTGGGAGGCATATAGCACCGCAATCTTGAGTGCCGGCATCGGCTCCGCGGCCGTAGTCGATTCTGCCCGCGAGTAGATGCTGGCGAGAAATCCGTTAAGCCACGCCCGCTGCTCGGCAGTAAACGGCGCACTATCCGGAATGAACGGAACATAAGCAACAGGGCCGTGCATGCTAGCTACGCTCCTCTGGTTGGCAGAACGCTTTGAGTTCATCGATCGCGTGGCGGCGCGTAAATGCAAGAAAGGATTCTCCGGCCATCGCGCGCTGGGCGTAGGCGCTGAACAGGTTGTGTATCCGGGGCGGCAATTCGCTAAATTTCACTGCGGGAAAGAGTTCGCGCGCCAGACCCTGGTCCTGGTCCGAGCCGCCACCCAGCACCACCTGGTACCCCTCCTCACCGCCTACCTTCACCCCCATCAAGCCAAGATCTCCGACGTAGTGCTGGGCGCAGGAATTGGCGCAGCCGGTTACGTGCAGGTTCACCGGCTCAAGAATCTTGAATGCACCGTCCAGCATGTTGGCCAGCGCAACCGCATGGGTCTTGGTGTCGCTGGCGGAAAAGCGGCAGCCCTGGCTGCCGGTGCAGGCAACCGTTCCGCTCAGCACCGTGCCGGCATCGAAGCTCAAACCCGCGGCGAGAATATCTGCCTTGGCTGCCTCAAGATGTTCGCCGCCAATATGGGGAATCACCAGGTTCTGCCATACGGTAAGGCGGATTTCTCCGTTGCCGTATCGGTCTGCCACCTCGGCAAGGGCCAGCATCTGGTCCACGGGCAGGCGGCCAACTGGCACCGAAACACCGATGTAGTACATGCCTGGCTGCGTCTGCGCGTGAACGCCGATGTGGCCGGCACGGTCGATTCCGTGGCGCGGCTCGCAGTCTGAAGCCGCGAAACGAATCAGTGGAAAGGCCAGACGTTTTTCCGTTTCGGCGAGAAATTTGTCGATGCCCCAACGGTCGACCAGGTACTTGAGCCGAGCCTTCTTTCGGTCCGTGCGATCCCCATTTTCGCTGAAAACACGCACCATGGCGGCGGCCACGGCCACTGTCTGGTCTGGCCTTAGGAGCAGACCACAATCAGTAGCGAACTGCTTGTGCCCGGTAATGCCGCAGAGCAGAACGCGAAAGTAAATGCCCGGCGGCACGCTCTTGCCGCCCGTAACCCGCACAGCAACAAAACCGATGTCGTTGGTATCGGCCAGCACGCTGATCGCTCCCCCATTGTCGAAGGCGATATTGAACTTGCGCGGCAACCCATACAGATCGCGAGAGTTGAAAATGTAATGACCCAAGCCGGCGGCCAGCGGCGCTACGTCATAAATTTCCGCCGGGTCGATGCCGGTGATGGGCGAGGCCGTGATATTGCGGATGTTATCGGCGCCAGAGCCCCGCGAAGACATGCCAAGATCCTGGATGGCATTGAGGACGCGGACAATGTTTTTTGGCTGCAACGATCGGATTTGCACATTGCTGCGGGTAGTAAGGTCGGCTCGGCCTGGGCCGTATTCGGCTGCCAGTTTCGCCAGCCCGCGCATCTGGTGCGACCGGAGTATCGCTCCAGGAATGCGCAGACGCACCATGAAGGAGTCTTGCGCTGGGGCGACATAAAACAGTCCGTGAAACTTAAAGCGGAAGAGATCATCCTGTGCCGGAGCCTTGTCTTCATTGGCGTGGGCCAGCAGCTTGTCCCAGATATCGAGCGGGTTCTCCTCAAATTTCCATCGTTCTTCGCGGCACAGGTCAGAGACCGGAGTGTTGAAATACAACTCCTCCGCGGCCATGTTGGAAGCTGCGGAAGCAGGATCGTTTGTGATCTGGCCGGAGCTCGTGTGCCCGGCAAATGGAACCAGGCCGCGCTGGGACAGGCCCGCGAAGAAGCCCTTAAGGTATTCCTGCTGTTCTCC